>CAMYLH010000047.1:0-8932 GCA_947259065.1 uncultured Desulfobacterales bacterium | reverse complement strand
TTTTTTCCTTGGCCCGCTGCAAGGCAATTTCCAGGACATCAACATTGATGGGTTTGGTAATGAAATCCGTTGCTCTATATTTTAAACTTCTTATTGCCAAATCCATGTCACCATGACCGGTAATCATAATAACCTCGGTCTCAGGGTTTTCGCGTTTGACTTTTTGCAGAAGCTCGATTCCATCCATACCGGGCATCTTGATGTCTGTCATCACAATGGAGGGCTGCACCTCTTTGAAAATGTGCAACGCTTGATCTCCCGTCTCAGCTTCATATACATGATATCCCATATCATGAAGCGCTAAACTGATAACTTCGCGAATATCGGATTCATCATCTACGAGTAGTATTGTTTTTTTCATCGTTTTTTTCCGGCACGGGAAATTTTAGGATAAAACATGCCCCTTCAGGCTTATTGGGAACAACACGAATGTTCCCACCGCAATCTTTTACAATCCCATAGCTGATGGATAACCCTAAACCGGTACCTTTCCCGACCTCTTTTGTTGTATAAAAGGGCTCAAAGATTTTATCCGTGATCGTTTCCGGAACCCCTTTTCCGGTATCACATACTTTACAGATGACATTTTGCGGATCGCTTCTTGTTGTCAGAGTGATTTTTTTTTCGCACATTTTGAGCTCTCTGGGGCCGCATTGTTCTTCAATCGCATCTCGGGCATTTAGCAGAAGATTGATAAATACCTGTTCCAATCGGCTGGGATCGGCATTGATCTTAGGCAGTCCTTTTTCAATTTTCCATACCACGTCAATACCTTTCAATTTAAGCTGTTGGCTAAAAATTTCAAACGCTCTTTGCAGCACCTCATTAATCTGAACTTTTTCAAAATCCATATCGGATTTGCGGGCAAATTGCCGCATATGATTTATTATTTTGGCTGCACGGTCCACATTGCGGTCTATCTTAATAAGGAGGTTAGATAAAATCTCATCTTCGATCGACTCGTTTTTATCTATCTTTTTAATAGAAAAACTGCTGGCAGTCTTGATAACTGAAAGCGGTTGATTGAGTTCGTGAGCAATACCGGTAGCCATCTCTCCCAGGGTTGCCATTTTACTGGCCTGGATTAACTGCTGCTCGGTTTCAAGCCGTTTGGTAATATCACTTGTAGTAACCAAAAGCACCTTTCTGCCCGGGTACTCAGCTATGGATACTCTAATGTTCACAAAAAGAGGCAAACCCAATTGGTTTAATTGCTTCGCCTGGGTTATCGTCGCAGAGGTCTTGATCTCATCAGCATATCGATCTTTATCCTCCTCCAAAAACAGGTTTAAAAAAGAGGTGTTGATGATTTCATCTTTCGCCAAGCCATAGACGACGTTAACGCTGTCATTACAGTCGATAATATCAAGCGTATCCATATCCAGCACAAACACCGGATTTGGGATGTTATTGAAAATTTCATGGTATTTCTTTTCCGACTTATCCAGCTGGTCTTCAAGTTGCTTCCTTTCGGTAATATCCAGACTCATCTCCATGGCTGCGATGATATCACCCTGGGCATTTCTAATTGGAGATGTTCTAACAATCCAATGGGTTACTGAACCATCTTTGTTTAAACCGCTTTCCTCGCCAAAGTGGATTTGCCCATCGATGAATGTTTTTTCCACCGGGCAGTGGATGCACTTTTGATCTCTGCCTTTGTAGGCATGATAACAGTAATCCCCGGGGATGGGGTCAAAGCTATTGGCAAAATCTTCATTATATCTTAGCAATCTGAACTCTTTGTCTTGTACCGTAATAAGGCAAGGTACTTGTTTAAATAAGGTTTGATATTCATCTTTTTGTTTATTTAGTTGCACCTGCTTTTCGCCGATTTCTTTGCTCATCTGGTTGATCGCCGTTGCCAGCTGCCCCATTTCATCGTCCTGGTCGATATTTATACTGGTGGGCGATATCCCCTTGCCGATACGTCGAGTTCCGTCGATTAATTTTCGGATCGGTTGATTGACAAACCTCAATTGGAAGAGAAAAATAATTGCAGATGTGACCAGAAAAATGCTCCCTGCTAAAGCGATAGCTCCCTTTTCAGCCATAAAGATTTCCTTATCGGGATCTTCGAGGGAGACGACCAAATCGAGGGCTCCGAGTATCTTTTTGTCCTGAGGATGTACATGGCAGGCATCGGTAGAACACCCGGGATCATTACAAATAGGACTGATGATCCCCAACAAACGATAGCCTTGTGGGGAATTGAATATGCGAGTCCTTTCAGCCAAGCCGAGCTCAGACAATGGAGGATCTGTGCGGTGACAGATATAGCAGGCTTCATCTTTGATATTTGTTGTCGTTTCGACTTCCGATGGTCGGTTGGAAAATTTTATTTGGCCTTCTTTATTATAGATGCGAATCGTTTCGATCTCCTCTTGTCTGCCAATGTTGTTGATGATCTGGTTGATATCATCCCGTGAATTCAGCATCATGGCGTAATGGGTGCCGAGTCTAATGGTATTGGTCAATCTGTCGGTTCCGGTCACAATATTTCCCATGAGCTTTTTTTTCTGATAATTGATATTAAAATAAGCCCAGGTGGAAATTGTAATAAGCAAGATCAGGCCGACGGTTAATATGAGCTTGGTAACCAGCCTACTTCGTATGTTTTGGACAAGCTTAAACATTTTCTACCCTATTGCATATTGTTGCACAGTTAATATATGATCCAATCAGCTGGATGAAAAATTCAAAGAAATTGTTACTACATCTCTAATTTTTTTGCGAAAACTATCGGTAATGGACAGGTTCAAATCAAGCCGCAGATCCTTCTCGGTCAATCCCAGGGCAAGTCCGATAAGCTGGGGAAGATAAAGAACCGTCATGTGCAGATTTTCGTTTTGCCTCCGAGATATCTTCTGCTGATAGGCCTCTAAGTTCATTTGGCACATGGGGCATACGGTCACAATCGCATCAGCCCCTTTGGCATCTTGTAATATGGCAGCCACAAGCTCCAGCCCAACATCCATTTTTGTATTCATATGAGAAGCGCCACAGCACTTTCCTCCCATGTTCCACTGGTGCACTTGTGCACCGGCAGCTTGGATCAAGGGTTCCATTGAGCGGGGGTCTTCAGGATCATCAAAGACTACATAAGGTCTCAGGCACTGACAACCATAATAGGGTGCAATCCGAAAACCCGTAAGCGCTCTTTTTAAGTTATTACAAATGGTTTCCGGACCCAAATCGTTGACGATGACATCAAGAAGATGCCGCACATGAATCCGACCGTTAATTTGTAGCTGATTCTCATTTAAAATGGAGTTCACTTTCTCTAAAGTTTCAGGCTCACTTCTGGTCTTTTCCTCTACTCTCTTTAAGTTTAGATAGCAGGCACTGCACGGGACCAGTATATCCGTAACCGCATCGTTTTTTTCAGCAATGGCTAAATTACGTGCTGGAAGTGCCAAAGATAAAAGATAACTGGTAGAATGGGCCGCACTGGCTCCACAACACGTCCAGTCTTCGATTTCGATCAATTCCGCACCCAGCGTGGCCATCACCGCCCGGGTGGATAGGTTATATTCCAACGCCGTTGCCTCCAACGAGCAGCCGGGATAGTACTGATATTTCATAACCGCTCCTCCAGTGCCTCGACCTTGCGGAATATCGACTCAAGAGGACGCGCCTGCCTTATGGGCGGCAGCATTGAAACCTTGCCTTTAGACATGAGCTTCAGCCCCAATGAGGCAAACCGCAGGGGAGTCAATGGATTTTTGAGGGCAGCAAAATACATTGTCATAAACTCCATCTCATTGACACGCCCGTGACGCCGCACGCTTTGAATAAACTTTTTGTAAAACTGAACACTATTTTTATATTGGGTAAGATTTTCTCTAGCAGCAATCTGTTTGAGAGCCTCCATGGCCTCGGTAAGGGGAAGCCCTCTGGGACACCGTAGGGTGCAATAATAGCAGGCCGAACACAGCGCAAATGTTTTGCTCTGAAAGATCTTTTTGGTTTGATTCATCAACACCATGCGCCACAACTGCCGCGGCGTATAGTCCATGGCGAACTCATTGGGGCACGATCCGGTGCAGGTAACACATTGGATGCAGGCCCGGACCATTTCCTGAATAGGGGCCAGAACATCTGCCGGCGCAAGCGTAGCATCATTCGCCTCTTTGGCTGCCAATTGGTCCATAAGCGGTCTCCTTAGATGGGTACTCGATGTTGGATACTCGTCACTCCTTCTTACCCTCTCACCTTCTTATCTTCTTAATTTCAATCCCTTCAGCTTCCCAGCTTCTTCGCCTCCCAGCTTCTCATTACCCATGCCCCACAGCCGCATCTATCATTTCAAACATCTGCTGTTCTTGAAAACCCTCCAGGATTGAAGCGCTATTGGGGCAGACCGCCGCACACGAACCGCACCCCTGGCACATAACCGGATTAATCAACACCTTTTCATGATCGTAATCGATAGCACGAGCCTCATAGGGGCAGGCATCGATGCATCTTTCACATAAACTACAGAGACTATGGCGGACCTTTGCCACCACTTTTCCTGCAGGCAATCGTTGTCGGGAGAGTATCCTCAAAGCCCTCTGAGCAGAAGCTTCTGCGGTGGTAATCGACTCTGAAATGTTGCGGGGAGCATGGGCCAGCCCACAGGCAAAAACACCTTCTTTGAGGGAGTCAACAGGGCGCCACTTGGATTCGGCTTCCAGGAAAAAGCCGTCCTGATCAAGCGTTGCGCCAAACATATCCACCAACTCTGGTGAAAGCGTCGGAACGATGCCGGTTGCTAAAACTGCGAGATCAGCTTCAATTTGCAGTTGTCGACCGATGATCGGATCAAGTACGTTCACTTCTAGTCCATCTTTGACGATCTGGACCGATGGCTTTTGATCGACGCGGTACTGGATAAAGATCACATTGGCTTTGCGGGCCCGGGTGTAATAAGTCTCAGCAAACCCATAAGTCATCATGTCCCGATGAAGAACATAGACCGCAAGCGCAGAATTCTTTTCCTTGAGACGAAGGGCGTGTTTCAGGGCGGTGGCGCAACACACCCGGCTGCAATAATTTCGCGGTTCCTCCCGTGAATCCACGCATTGAATCATCACCACCGAATTTAGCTGACCGGGGTCAATCGTACCTTCAGCCAGCTTTTGTTCGAATTCTTTCTGGGTAATAACAGACGGGCTGGAACCGTATTCATAAGAAGTGGTATTCGCCTCCATACCGCCGGTAGCCAAAATGGTTACCCCGTGTGCCAGTACTTGCACGGGCTCCTCCTGGCTTTCTATCGTGGTATGAAAACGTCCCACCTCGCCCACAGAAGAGATTACACGTGTGCGTGTGTGAACGCAAACGTTGTGATGCTTTTCCACCGCGGCTTGAGTTTCCTCCAGCAAGGTGTCGATGGGGTACCCTTCCAGCGTTTGCTGCAGCCAGGTAAGATTTCCTCCCAGACGTTCGCTCTGTTCAACAAGTTCCACCTCAAATCCATGATCGGCAATGGCCAGGGCCGCCGTCATACCGGCAATGCCGCCGCCGATAACCAATGCTTTTTGAATGACCCCAATGGTGGGAACGGGTTCGGGCTCTGCCCATTTAAGCTTTGCAATACCCATTTCAAGGACAGATTGCAGATTTTGGAATACGGTATCTTTATCGACGATTTCCGCATTCGAATCGACTGCCTTCGACAGGCTCAGGCCCCGAGCTTGCCGAGGGGAGATCGTCGTAGGCCGCATTCCCTCCGGGGCGTAGGCCCCGATGGCCCCTACGGGCCGGAGGCCGACCTCCGAATTAATATCGACTGCTTCCATTAGGGCAGGATCTAAGCCCACCTGCCGTCCGAGATCCTTCAGCTTGCGTTGATATACATAGGGCAGACAGGCGCCGATCAGAACCCGGTTGGGTTTACCCGTTTCCACCAGCTGTACGAGACTATCCCATCCCTTGGCCGTGCAGGTTTGTTCGAGAAACTCCACCCGTGATACCAGGGGATCGGTCTTGAGTTGTTGACCCATTTTCAACGGGTCGACAATTTTTGATAGATGATCCCCACAGGTACAAACTGCCACCAGAATTCTGGGGATCTCCGTTTTTACATCGGCCTGTGGGATAACCGGCAGCGGCTCTAATGCCAGGCTTCCCCCGCCGGCATGGATCACCCGGGACACATTCAGCGCGGCAGCCGATGCCTGGGTAACCGAGTCACCGATATCTTTGAGGCCTGTAAAAGATCCGCCCAATAAAATCCCGGTTTGACCGGTACGGGTCAGGGAAAAGGGTTCGGTTTGTCCGAAACCCCAGGAATTCAGATCAAGTCCCAGCATCGCGGCCAGCTCCGAGGTGCCTGCGGCCGGTCGCTGACCGAGGGAGAGAACCACCATATCAGCTTCTGTTTCTTTGAATTCACCGGAGAGATCCACATTGCGAATAATCAGATTTGCGCTGTTATCATCTTGTACAAGCGAGTGGATCCGCCCTCTTTCAAAACGAACACCATGAACAGCCTCTGCCTGCTGCCGGTATCGCTGAAAGCCCTTGCCATAGGTTCGCATGTCCATGTAAAAAATGGTTGCTGCTAAATCTTTGTTAGCTTTTTCTTTGGCGAGCAGGGCTTCCTTGATGGCAGCCATGCAGCAGATGGTTGAGCAAAAGTCGGCGTCTGTTTGTAAATCCCGGGAACCCACACACTGGATCCAGACGACTTTATGAACCGGCTTCCCATCAGACGGGCGTGCCAGCCGTCCCCGACAAGGGCCGCTGCCGCTTAGCATGCGTTCAAACTCAAGGCTGGTGACAACGTTAGGATAAATCCCATAACCAAAGGGGTTCTTCCCGGAGGCCGGGTCAAAAAAATCAGTGCCACCGCAAAGCACGATGGCTCCGATTTCTATTTGTCGCCCTTCAGCCGCCGTCAGATCCTGATATATTCGCAGGACCATCGGGACCATGGTCCCGGGATCGAAGGGTTTTACCAGATAATCCAACGCACCGATTTTCATGGCTTCAACCGCAGTCTCTACCGTGGCATAGGCCGTCATCATGATCACATTCAAATCCGGCAAACTCTCCTTGGCCTTTTGCAGGACCTCAACACCATCCATTTCCGGCATCTTTATATCCAGCAGCATTAATTGATAGGTTTGCTTTGTTAGTTGATCCAGCGCTTCCGGGCCGGATGCGGCCATGTCGACTGAAAACCCTTCCTCTGCCAGCCAGTCCTTGAGGGATTCGCGCACAATGAGTTCATCATCGACGACTAGAATGCGAAATCCCTCGCGTTCCTGCGTCGGCAGATCAATTGCCCCGGTTGGACAAACCTCTACACAGGCACCGCAGCGGGTACAGGCGGCAAAATCAATTACATATGGATTGGGAATGGCATGGGGAACCGGCAAATAAATGGCCTTGCGTTTGGTCAAACCGGCATTGAAATCATCGGCGACTTCCACTGGACAGACATTTACGCACTCGCCGCAGCCAACGCATCGATTCGCATCCACCCAGTTCGGATGTTGCTTGAGCATCACCTGGTATTGGCCGGGTTCTCCTTCAACGGAAGCAATTTCGGTCGAAAGCAGGATTTCGATATTTTCGTGAAACAATCCCTTGCGCAGACAATACTGCGAGCCGGCATCCCGATCGACTAAAGGAAGCATTTTGCACATACCGCACCGATCGGTGGGAAACTGAAAATCAAGCTGGCTTAGAATGCCTCCCAGGTGAGGAGACCGGTCAATCAGCGTGACCCCATAGCCGAATTCCGCCAGATCCAGTGCGGCCCGGATGCCGCTTATTCCAGCTCCCACTACCAAGGCTTTCCCGATTTTTCGGTTCATGCGTTTCTCCCTGTAGTACTATGCGTTTTCTTTCCGCATTCAAATCCCCACCACTTCAGCAAATTCGTCCTCTCGGAAAACAGATAACGGTGGATCGTCCTCAATGCTCCTGCCGGGCTCATAGTCAAAGGCTTTCTGAGTATCCTGTGCGATGGTACGGAACAGCTCCATAACGGGAATATCATTGGGGCAGGCATTGGAACATTGGCCGCAACCCACACAGGCTGTGCTCATATGCGCCATGCGCGTAATATGGTAAAAAGCGGTATCCGTCGGCATTTTGATGACTCCCTTGCGACTGGCCCACCGTAAATACTGGGCAGGGTCATGGTTGAAGACATCGGTGACAAATACGCATTCCTTGCAGTAGCACACCGGGCAGGCCACACGGCAATTGTAACAGTTGACGCAATTGGCAAAGTAGGCCGTCATTTTTTCCACGCTGTCAGTTGCCTGGCGGGTTTTGTTAAACATCTCATCCCGATAATTCATGCGCCGGTCAATCAGGGAACGAATTGCATCCTGTCGAGTTGCAGGCTCGGCAACTTCGGGAAGGTTGAGTTGATTTAAAATATTCGTCCCGCCGTCGGTTTGAGACTGCACCAGGAGATAGTCATCAACCTCCACGCCCAATAGACCGATCTGGATATCAGCATTGGCATCCACCGGATATTCGCAGGCCTTACAGGCAGGAGACAGATCAACACCTTCCATCCCCGCAGTTTTACCGCTTAAGGCATTTTGATAGAACCGAATGGATGATTCGGTCATGTTCTCTCCAGCATATTGAAAATAATCTCTATTTTGGTATGCTCCCAGGCAATCAATTGCGATCAGAATGACGTCATCTGTGCGACCTTGTTTGAGTTTCACCAGTTCCACAAAGGCCCGTATCTCGCAGGGGCGCATTACAGCCGCAATTTTAGCGCCCATGGGTTTGCGGGTCAGACGTGCAACAATCTTGGCGGCGTTCATCGGAAATGCCGGTGCCAGGGGATCAGCACCATTGAGGTGATCAGGATCCGTCACCAGCATAGGCATAACCATGTTTTTCATCGGCAGATGCTGCGGAACCAAAATGGCTTTGATATCATCGATTTTTAGGATGTCCTCAAAAAATC
>CAMYLH010000046.1 GCA_947259065.1 uncultured Desulfobacterales bacterium | reverse complement strand
CACATCATCTTTCGACCCACAAGATCCTCCTTCGTGTTCAAAGCAAAGGAGGAGACAAGCCCCGTCTTGAGAAGGCCCTCAAGCTCGTCCATGAACACGTCAAAACCCTGAAGCACGACCCACTTTTGAAGGTCCGTATTGCACCTCGTAGCAAGTTGGATCCCAACCTCAGTATGGATGAACAAGCAACCGAAACAGCCCTCGAGATCTTCCAGTGTGGATACCTCAATGAGGTCGCTGCCACAGCAAAGTTTGCATCTCTTGATGACACCAAGCCTGCAGCTTGCACTGGACCTGCTTCTACAACTCGTACTGGAGCTACGACTCGTACTGGGACTACGACCCGCAATGTGACCTTTGCCTCTTCCAACGTTGCACCTCAGAAAGTTCCCCCTTGCAATGTTGCCCCTGCAGCAGCACCTCCGGCCACTGCAAGTGCATCTGGAACTTCTGGAGGACCCATTACTCGTACCAAGAGTTGGATCGTGCAGCATGATCTCACTCGTTTGGTGCCACTCAACAGCACAACTGGAACTCGGGCACACGTCCAATCTGCCAAGTATTGGGACCAGTTCTTGGCGCAGACCAAAGGACTCGAAGGACTTGGAGCTTCAGTTTGTCTTAGCATGTTCATGAATTCCTTCTCCAACGCTGCTACTCGTATTCGAGCTGGAAATGGAGAACGGGAATCCAGCGAAATCAAGTACATGGCCTTGGTCTACTTGCTTCACGAGTTCGACAAGGCATACGGTCTCGATGACGACATGTACATGAAAGTTTGCCACTACGAGAACAAACAGCGCGACTCGAAGATGATGGCCTTGCGTAGCAAGCTCGAGTTCCGTAAGCCTGGAGTCTGAGTATCCCAACACTCACCCCTTTATTTGTTTTACCAGATATTCATGCCGATCTAGGCCTCGATCGTGGTTCAAGAGGGAGTGAAAACGAGATTGAGTTCAGTCACGGAAGAAGATGTCGATCCCATTCGGATGAGAACTTTGGTGTCTCAACTACGACATGCTTCTCCTAAGTGTTGAACGACCGATCTGGTTCTCCAACCTCGAACTACATTTATAGGCGCACCTACTGGACGGACATGAATATACGAACTAAATATTAAGCTCATACTTTTGTTGTTATCTACTTTGACATCGTACTTCGTAAATCATATCGACCCTGTGCCAGCACCATGGCTGGTTGTCGTACTGACGCCCCATAGCCCATTTGCAGGTTATGAGCCCAACGTTTAACGTTGATTTACGGATTAATGCTACATGGAGATCGTCATTGAGACGATCCGATCTGGACCTGATCAATCCTCATAAGTTGGATCAGAGCTCACGATCTTCAAAAGCATTTATCGATACAAAGCATAACCTTCATGCTCCCCTGACCATGAAGTTGGACATCGACCACGATGCCCATGACGATGTATGTTGGTTGTCGAGATGAAACAATATCTCGACCACCACATCTTGACTTCATCTGGAATGAGTTGACATCACGTCATGTCAGTTCGGGCTCGCGAAGAGCTCGATCTGGTACGTCGATATGCTTCTCGAATTCCAAGCTCTAGCTCTTGGATAGCTCATAAAACACAATTGAGCAAACCCAAAAGCAAAAGCAAACATGAATAATCAAGATGAAGGTTCAATCTCCGACAATGGTCACCCTCCGGTCGAAACGGTCTCGAGTGAAAGCTCGAACCCCGATCATGAGGAAGATCAAGAAGGAGATGGGATACCATCAGGACAGACTTCAACGCCAGAAGTCATCCACATGTTCAACCTTGGTCCGGACTTCCAAAACCAACAGGAAGATCTCCATCCGGATATCGAGGAGAACGAACCGGAAGGAACTATGGATCATCAAGATCCCGGAACCTCCACGTCAGTCAACTCGAATCCCGTAGTCGAACCTGAGGTTGAAGGTGAACCTCCCTCAGACTCGACAGAATGGATTGACGAGATGGACTCTCGTCCACCTGAAAATACGATATGGTTCGACGATACTGAACCGCAACCTAGACCTGATCGTCGATCATCTAATCCCATGAACATGGTAAATGATGCAGCTCGACGTCAGAGCTATGCCAACTTTCAGTCTCCACTTCCTCGAGTTTCACCTCTAGAGCAACGTCATGTGAATACACCTCATACGATGTTTGTCTCAGGGGGTGGAGGAGGTGGAGGCGGAGGAGGAAGTAGCGGATCCTCCTCATCCTCTACAGGATCTCGGAATGGACCTCCACCAAGCAGTACAACATCGTCTGGTAGATCTCCACCTGTGGAAGTGAGTCGTCCTTCACCGACTCCTACTCCAAATCCGAATGCACCTCCTATGATGAGACCGATTACAATAGACGGACGACCATTGATGACTAGAACTCATCCAGTCCCTGTCAAAGATTACATTCGATCTCGTACCTGGAACAAGTATGAACGATCTCAAATGAAATCTGATGAAAGGATCGCATACGATAAAGCAGCAAGCGGATACGTGTTGCCAAAGACAAATAAGCTCAGGGTTCAATCTCGTTTGACGGCTGATGAAGACGTGTTGAAACACGTACACAATCTTCAATACCAGATTAAAGCCCTAAGAGCTCATGCCACCGAACACGATATAATCGATGTCATGACCATTGTCATACCAAAGAATCTAAAGGAGTCCCCTGAACTGGAACCACAACGTTACAACCTGTTCGATGACTACCCCAAGCTCACTCCAACCATTGTAGCCAACAGCAATGCATGGTACAGTCGTTGGATTGAGCATGATTTCATTGCCGACAACCTCAATCTCACGTTTACGCTCTGCAAGAACAATACTGAAGATACTCTCTTCAATAAGTGCCTTGAAGAATATGAGACATTTCATCCAATGCAACGAGGTGGACCCTTGATGATGATCTTAGTCTTACTCAAGATCCATAATGCCTCCGAGCAGCACATGGAATATCTCAAACTCAAGGTAGAAGGACTCAAGATCTCGACCATGGAAGGAGAGGATGTGGACACCGCAGTCAGTCTAATTAACTCTGCGTACACAACCTTCAAGTCGATTTCCACTAAGAACCATAACAGAGTGCCCCTGGAATGGCCTAAGACATTGATCCAAGTCTTCCAGACAACCTCAGTCCCTGAATTCAATCGTGTGTTCAAAACTGAAGCTGATGAGGCCCGTCGTGACGCTGACAAGAATGGAGGTCAACCAGTTTGGCCTACACATGAACAGCTAACCAAGCTGG
Source organism: uncultured Desulfobacterales bacterium (assembly GCA_947259065.1). Classification (GTDB taxonomy): domain Bacteria; phylum Desulfobacterota; class Desulfobacteria; order Desulfobacterales; family JAFDCJ01; genus JAFDCJ01. The sequence continues at coordinate 5,748 of CAMYLH010000046.1, read as the reverse complement.
CCAGTGCCACATATAACCGCCTCAAGCTCTCTGGTGAATGGGATGTTCCAAAAGCTGCCAAAAGTAAAGCCTACTTTGGTGGTCAAACTGGATCTGGATCGCGACCTCCACCCTCCGGGAGGCCGACCCGCCTCTGCTGGAATTGCGGATCTCCAGATCACATGCTCCCAGAATGTCCTAAGCCCCTTGATCAAGTTCGAGTTGACAAAGCTCGTCAACAATTTCGTACTCGATCTCGAGGTAATGCCTACCCTCGGCGACCACAGAATAAGGTCATCGATGGGAAGCCTATGGTTTGTAATCAAAAAGGAGCCTACGTGTTGGATCAGAGGAAAGTTCGAGCTCATGCTCGATCTCGACGTGTGCGTAATACCCTCCTTGAGCTTCAGCATGATTCTGCTGCCCTCGCACACGCACCTTCTCCTCCTCCCACACCAGCACCCGCAGCCGGCAGCAGGCCTCCGAGTGCAGCTGCAACTTCACGAACTGTTGATGTTGCCTCAGTCCAAGACGTACTTCGACACCTCTTGTGACTCCTTGGCCCATGCCACCGATATCGATGGAGACTCCTTGGATATTTCATTTACATCCTCACCTCCAGTCGATGGCATGAGACCCATTTCTTTCTTGACCTCTGGCAAGTTCTCTGTTCCAGTTTCACATGGCTGCTCGACTGCTGGACGCCGTCCTGCACCACCATGTTGAACCTCTATTGTCTGCAGACTTACCTTTCACGTCCCATCTCTATCATGATGGCGGGGGGTTGGTGGACGTATTTTCGATTTCGATTTCGGACTCTAAGTCAAAGCCTATTGTCCCTTATCTTCTTTCGACCCCATCATTCCTACCGATATGACGTGCGCTACTGGACCTCGAACCTGAATCTACAAGTCAAGCTACCGTACGGATATCCGCCATATGGGAGACACCCGCGGAACCCGATACATCATTCCCAATTTGGAATATACCGACGCTTACGATGGAAGTACAAGCTATTTCCACGACGTCAGTATCGATCACATGGAAATGAGGGAGTAGCTACCCCTCCTCAATCTGAATGTGGAGCTGATGTTCATTCCAGCTCCGAAGACGATGCCATTTGGTCCAAACAATGGGACAACGACACCGATCTTCACCCAGGAATTCCCCTATATCAGACCATGTTGACTAAAGAACACGGAGTACCACGTGCAATGATCAGTGATTTGCTGGGAACATTGAACGTACTACAAAGATACATGGACGAATGCATGTTAAAGTACGACTTCCTACTCCAGACTGGACGGAAGGATGAAATCAATGTCGCATTTCTCGCAGCAGCAAATCTATTCAAGGAACTCCGATATGACCGCCCTCCAGGCTCGCGATTTGAAGCAGCCTATATAGCGGACAACGATTCTGATCGTGCGAGACCCATCGTCTTCGACACTGGATGTTCATTCTCAGTAACTCCATTCATCGAAGACTTTGTCACCGACATCGAAGAGACTGATGTCAAGGACCTGACTGGAATCAAAGAGACCGTAATGGTGAAAGGCGTTGGATGGGTTGAATGGCCTATCAAGGACGTATTCAATCAGATTGCTGTAATACGAACCCAGGCCTATTATGTTCCAGATGGTAATATCAGACTACACAGTCCCCAATGTTACTTCAATGAAAACCAAGGAGGACACTGTACCTTTGACCATCGAAAACTACTATTAGTCACCCCAGATGGAATCGAACTGCACTTTCCATTCCATCCCAACTCCAATATACCACTCATGTTTCCAAATCCCGACGTATGTCAAGCTGGACTCACTGGACATCAAGTTTATGACTTGGCTTCCAACATCCAGCTCAATGATCATGTAAGAAGTCTTTTGGATGACTCCAACTACAATCTAAGTGGACCCCAAAAGGAACTTCAACTTTGGCACCTTCGACTGGGGCATGCCGGATTCCGATGGATCCAGGACCTCATGTTTAAGACCAAAGATCAGGTTGGCGAAACGAGTGAACCTCCGATAATACATACACGACATGCAAGCACGTCACGATGTGAACATCCAAAGTGTCCTGCCTGTCAACTCGGAAAACAACATCGTCGCACCCCTGACTCTAGTACGGTACGCGTAAACCCTGACATGGAAATGGCTATCAGGAAGGATGACCTCAAACCTGGAAGTTGCATATCCATGGATCAGTATGTGTGTAAAATACCAGGTCGATTACCACATACCAAAGGAAAGGAGAAGGTAGAAACCAAGTACAATGGTGGATCCATCTTCATCGATCACGCCTCAGGATACGTTCACCTACACAACCAAGTATCACTACGAGTTGGTGAAACCCTTCAAGGTAAACATGCCTTTGAAAATTTGGGAGCTGAGTTTGGTATCAAGTTCAAGAGCTTTCATGCGGATAATCAACCTTTTGCCGCTGCCAAGTTCTTGGAGGATCTCGAACTACAAGATCAAACCATCACCTTTAGTGGAGTTGGAGCTCATCATGCTAACGGAGTTAGTGAACGCATGCTAAAGACGATAACGACTTGGGCACGTTCAATGATGATGCACCAGTTGATGCATTGGCCTGCCGAGTTCAATGCTGATCTCTGGCCTTTTGCCATGACACATGCAGTTCAATTATGGAATTCGATGCCACGACAACGTAATGGACTCACTCCATATGAACTGTTCACTGGATGCAAGCAACCCCACCACAGTGTCCTCACTCAATCACGAGTCTGGGGATGCCCAGTCTATGTTCTTGATCCCAAGCTCCAAGATGGAAAGAAGCTACCCAAGTGGACCAAACGTTCACGTTTAGGAATGTATGTCGGCCTTTCCCCTCAACATTCCACCACCGTTGGTCGAATACTCAATCTCGACACCGGTGACGTTTCACCACAGTACCATGTCGTCTATGATGAACGTTTTACCTCCGTCGTTGGAAATATCACCTCGGAGCTCTTCGACGAAACCGAATGGAACGACTTATTGCGTCTCGAAGCCATTGATCAACCCACACCTGAGTTGGACATTGATCTTGACTCCGACACCGGCCCTCCTTCCCTCCCGTCTACCTCCGCCTCTTCTTCTGATTCTTCTGTTTCAGAGGGAGATACGTCGTCATCTGATACCGATTCCGATAATGATACCGAAATTACGGCTGATGAAACGATTGAATCAGATCATACGATAAGAGTACGACGTCTACCAGGAAGTGGCAATGAGGGAGATAGAGGACATGAGGGAGTTTGTACACGATCTCAACCTCAACCTCAAGTTCCACTCCGTCGTTCATCACGACGACCAACACCCAATCCACGATTCGCTGGTACCTACCAAGGATTTGCCCAACATCAACAGAAACATTATGCTTCGCACATCCAAGAACGATACCAAGCTGGTGGAAACCCGAATTCCAAGGTTCGATCTAGTCAGCTTGAGGCAGGTTTCCTGCATGGACTAGATTGGTCTACAGCCTTGACCTCCTTACGATCCAAGCATGCCAAACATATAATGCTCCAGATGCTACATGACTACGACTATGACAATGGCACACTGGAACAATGGCATCCAATGGCACTTGCCGCTAAGGCAAATGATGCAGATACCCCAAACTGGACAGAAGCCATGAATGGCCCCTTTGCAGAAGGTTTCTGGGAAGCATGTTATAGGGAGATCGACACCCTCATACAAATGCACGTATGGGATGTCGTGGACCAAGAACCGTGGATGAAAGTCATCGCAACTACATGGGCATTCCGAATCAAGAGACTCCCGTCAGGTTTGATACGAAAACTGAAATCCCGCATCTGCGTTAGAGGCGACCAAGAACAAGAGAACGTTCATTACTGGCAACAGCTCTACGCGCCCGTGGTGAGCTGGGTGACAGTGCGTTTATTGCTGATACTCGCAGCTGAACTTGATCTCGCTACACGCCAAGTCGATTATACGGCAGCTTTCGTCCACGCCGACGTGGAAACTCCACCAGGATACGCTGATATGACACCCGAAGAACAATATCGATCATCGCAGTTCGCCGAGATGCCAAGAGGCTTCAGCGAGCCTGGCAAGGTGCTCCGCCTACGCAAGAACCTCTACGGTAAGAAGGCCGCTCCTCGCATGTGGTTCAACCACCTGAAGGAAAGGCTGGAGGCTTGTGGGCTGGAACAAATGATCGACGTTGACCCGTGTCTGTTTATCTCAGATTCGGTGCTATGCGTCTGTTATGTCGACGACACCCTTTTGTACGCGCGCAAGATGGAAGACATTGACGCGCTAATTGACAAGCTCACGAATGAGCACAAAATGACACTTGAGGTAGAGGACGACGTGGCCGGATTTTTAGGAGTCCATATCAACAAGGACCACAAAACTGGTCAGGTAACCCTCACTCAACGTGGTCTAATCAATCGAATCATCGAGGCGCTCCATATCAAAGATTTACCACCCGTAACTACACCTGCAGTTGAATGTCTAGGTAAGGATGAATTTGGAGATCCAGCTGATTGTACCTTCAACTACGCAAGCGTTATGGGCATGTTATGGTATCTATATGGACATTCCAGACCGGACCTCGGATTCGCTTGCAGCCAAGCAGCTCGATTTGCCTTCCAACCTAAGCGCAGTCATGAGCTAGCATTGATACGGATCGGACAATACTTGAAAGGAACACGTGATAAGGGACTCATATTGAAACCGATGCAACCAGATCACTTCGAGATGGATGTGTACGTCGATTCTGATTTTATGGGAATCTATGGAAAGGAAGAACGTACGGATCCCGACAATGTCAAGAGTCGAGGTGGACATATCATATTGATAAATGGATGTCCAATTATATGGCAAAGTAAGTTGATTGATGCAGTTTGTCTATCGACCATGATGGCCGAGTACTATGCATTGTCGATCGCTATGAGGGAGGTGCTTCCTCTACGAGATCTTGTTCAGACCGTAGCACGAGGACTCAATCTTGATGATAAAGTCAAGACCGATTTTCGAGTTACGATCTGGGAAGACAACAATGGATGCTTGACCCTTGCCAGCCTCGATCCCGGACAAAATACACCTCGATCCAAGTTCTACGATTCCAAGGTACACTGGTTCCGAAGTCATCTATCTGATCTCATTACTGTGAAGAAGGTTTCTACAGAAGATCAATTGGCAGACTTGTTTACCAAACCCCTAACTCGCGAAGTCTTTGAACGATTACGAGTTAAACTAATGGGATGGTAACATCGGCTCGTGTGACGTCATGCGGTATTAGCTCGGAATCGAGCTAGAAATGGGACTCAGTCCCACGAATGACTCAATTTCGGACTCGTTTGACTCATGAACTGATTTCGATCTCTACACGACTCAATTACCGACATCACACGCAAGCCCCTCCACGTTTCACTACATTTCCGTTATAATCAACGCTACATCTCAAGATGGTTTCTCAACTCGACATTGCGAAGCGAACGAAGCGAACAGAAACAACAACACGAGAACTCACAAAACTCGAAAAGGAGAAACCAATCTTCATCTCTACATTCTTTTATCTTTGACAATGGATTCGAACAAAGATTCGATTACAATGGGACCAACTCAGTCTACCCAGAACGGCAACAATCCGCCTCATGTTCGTGATGCTCGACTCATCGGGATGGTACTCGATGCCGTTGTCGCTGAGGCAAAGGACATTGAACCACCACGTCGCCTTTCGACCCACAAGATCCTCCTTCGTGTTCAAAGCAAAGGAGGAGACAAGCCC
>CAMYLH010000045.1 GCA_947259065.1 uncultured Desulfobacterales bacterium | reverse complement strand
GTTATTCTATCTGTTTCGAATTTTGCATTTCGGTCATTGGTATTTGTTTGAGATTTGTTTTTTGGTAATTGGAATTTTCATGAATTTCCTAAGTCAGTAACTCTGTTTATTCCAAGAAATTATCTGTCTAAATGACGTGGCAATGCGGAAATGGCAGCATCTTGTTTAGTGAAAGATTTTATGGTAATCAGGTGCATTTATCGGAGGATAGATGTTTTCAGGTATTCAAGAAATATTGGTGCTGGTGATCATTGTTCTGGGAATTTTATTTTTGCCCAGAATTCTTAACAGAGGGCAGGAAAAAAGACCGGCCGTACCTATGCCGGCTAATGTGATTTCCGGAAAAATGCGACTGGTTATTGCTGCCTCTGTTTTATGGCCGGCGGTGATGGCAGCTTTTATGAAACCCTGGGAGAAAGAACTTTTCCATTATCTCTATATCGGGGTCGGCCCGGTAGCGCTTATATGGATACTTTACTGGGTATTAACCGGATTCCGGAAATGATGAATTCTCGCCGGAAGCGTGTTTCTGGTAACTGGTTGTTGAATAATTACAAATCAAAGCTGAATTCCGCATTCCGAAATCATTCTATGTTTCCCTTCAAACCGATTTCTTCTGCAACCTCGCGCATGCCTGCGATAGTATCCGTAATCAGTTCCGGGATTTCCATCCCCAGCATCGACGCCCCTTTTTCAATGATGGACCGATCCACACCCGCAGCAAATCGCTTGTCCTTCCATTTTTTCTTAACCGATTTGGTTTTAACATCCAGCACGCTTTTAGATGGACGCACCAGGACCGTAGTCACTACCAGCCCGGTCAATTCATCGATGGCATAAAGCACTTTTTCCAATTCAGTTTTGGGTTTGACATCGACACAAATACCCCATCCATGGCTAATCACCGCCCGGATGTATTCTTCGGGCCAGTTGTTTTGGCGCAATATTTCTTCCGTCTTTTTGCAATGTTGATCGGGGTATTGTTCATAATCCAGATCGTGAATCAGGCCGACAATTCCCCATTTCTCCTCGTCCTCATTTCGTTTGCGGGCGAAATATCGCATGACACCCTCCACGGCCAGCGCATGCTTTATCAGGCTTTCGGTTTTGTTGTATTTTTTCAGAAGCGCCAGGGCCTCTTCACGGGTCGGAATTTTTTCGCTCATTTGTTTGCCTCCGGATAGAATTAAAACATGTTAGTGCTCCACCAATCGACTAACCATCTGTAAATAAATAGAAAATTTCATAGAATAGTATGGTATCAACTTGTCTTTGTCAAGAAAAGATCGGGTTAAAATTTTTGTTTTTTCTTGATCCTTCAAGCATTGACGGTTATGGTCAGTAAATTAAAATGTCGTCTAACAAATCAACAAAAGGAGGAAACATGGGTATCAAAGGTCATGGGATCGAAGCGTTAAGCGAATTTGCCATGGAGCATATCAAGGCGGCGGGAAAGAGAGCCCTGCCGTATTATGGAAAGGGCAAAACCCGGGTTAAATTCGATCAGGGCATGGTTACCGAGGCGGATCTTCGCATAGCGGACTATTTCCAGGAAAAGCTAAATGAGCGTTTTCCAGATCACCATATATTCAAATATGACGAGCTTAACGAAAAATATTCCCATGAAGGAAAACGATATCTTTGGATCTTTGATCCCATCGAGGGGGTGGCGAATTATCAGGCCGGGATCCCCATTTGGGGGATGTCCGTGGCGTTGCTCGATAATTTCTGGCCCATTTTAGGTGTGTTTTACATGCCGGCCACCGGTGATATATTTCATGCCAGGGCCGGGCAGGATGCTTTTTGGGGTAAAAAGAAAATACAAATATCGGAAGCAGCGACCATCAATGATGAGAGTGTCTTGTTTACGTTCTCCCGCTTTCACCAGTATTATCGGTCGAATTTTCCGGGTAAGATACGAAATCTAGGATGTGCTTCGGCCCACATTTGCTATGTGGCCATGGGGCGGGCCGACGCGGCGGTTATCGCCAACGAATCGTTTCAGGGGTTGGCGGCCGCCCGTGTCATCCTTGAGGCCGCGGGGGGGAAAGTGTGTAATTTTGACGGCTGCGATTTTCATCTGAATGAATACCTGGACGGGCAGAAGATCGACGATCACCTGCTGGTCGCAGCGCCCGAAAGTTTTACCCAGGTCAGGAAATGTCTTAAACCGGGTCCGTGATTGATCTCGAAGAGGAGGCGCGCAGTTGGAGGTGGAAATTATCCGAGTTATTTCCTAGAGCTTGCCTGAAATTTTGATTTGTGAGACACTAAATCCGTCTATGTGTTGTAACACCCCTATTGAATCATAAAATGAAGGGGTCATCGTAATTCAATAACGAATAGCAAATAACCATTAACGCCTAATAATGACGGATTCCGACCTTGAAATAATATTACCTGAAGACAAGACCATTCTGGTTTGTCCCAAATGCTATACCAATAATCCGGAAGGATCCAATTTTTGCCTGAATTGCGGTTTTTCGCTGCGAAAATCCTCCGCCGACCGGAAAAAATGGATGGTGCTTCTTATTTCTGTTTTTTTATTCATCTTCGCCATGATCTACTTTCATCTGCGCATGTCTAGTCTGAGAACACCTGAAACGGCTCGTCAACCCGCTCCCTCAGTAGCTCAAGCTCCTCCACAGGAAGTGACGAAACCCGAAGTTGCACCAAAGGAACCTCCGGCTTCCAAGAACGAAGAAGTCTCACCGGCCGCCTCCCTCAAAAAGATTCCGCTGGGGCTGGTCATCATCAAAGACATCACCGGTAAGGTTATCAATGAAGTTCCGGTACCGGTAGTGGGCGGCGGTTGGATAGCGTTGCCGAAACAGGTATGTCTGGGCGGCGCCGAATGGGTTCTGAGGATGCAGCCGGACACCGAGATGAGTATTGTCGGCGGAATTTACAGCGATACCGACAGGATTGGACTCTGGCGGATTTTAGAGGATTTGACCATCGATGGACCGGAGCTCTATCCATGGTCGGCAACCGATCAATTGGCCTGGCTCCCAATAACATCTGATAATTCTCCTGAGCTGGTGGAACTCGAAAATCCCAGGGAACAGGGATATTTTATTGAGGGTCTTTTGCCGGGAGATTTTATGGAGGCAGGGGTTTTGGTTCAGCAGGGTCGGGTGGTGGGATGGACTTTCGGCGATTTGGCTGTCGGTGCTTTTGTCTGGAGTGGTGATGAAGGAAAATATCTGATACCCGAGATCCGGGTGGATGATTTTTACCGGATTACATTTGCCAACAGCAGAGAAGAAGAATTTATAAAGGCCCTGGCGATGGGGGCAGACTACACCTCGATTGAACGGCTGGAGTCTTTTGCCAATGGATTTAAATTCGAGCCCAAACTTTCGGCCAGAGAAACACCGGCTTATTTGCAAAAGGCAGCTGTTATTGAAAACATGCGCAAATTGATAGCCGATGTCATAAAAGCCGGTGCTGCCAGGGCTGTCGCCGACATCTTCGATGCGCAGATGCTTATCGAAGCCGCCGATGTTGGGCTGTTGATGGATATTGGACAAGCCACCGCGCAAGGGTATGGGTTTGAAGAGGCCATTAACCTCGCCGAAAATGTGGTTGCCGATCTGCCAGCGGCATCTCAGCAGGATTCAGTCCAGCTGCAAATATTTTTTTCCGGTCTTTATCAAAACTGGATTACCCTTCTGTTCAAAAATGGCAATTTTGGGGGAGCCCGGCGAGCCTATCGACGCGGTAGCCAGGAATTACCGGACGATGCAGGTATTCATTTGATGGGAGTTCAACTGTCACTGGCGGAAAATGACTGGGCCGGGGCTGAAGAGCTCCTGGCGATGAGAGAATACCCATCTTCCCTGGATGATAAAGTCCGGAATCTACAGACTCAAATTTCAGAATTAAAAGCCCAGGAAGGCAAAATCATCATTAACTTTACCCCAGGCACCCAGCAAATTCCACTTACGGCCGTCTTGAACCGCAGCGCAAATCAGAAATTCATTGTTGACACCGGGGCATCTCTGGTGACAATACCGCGGTCAACTGCGGAAGAACTCGGGCTGGAATTGGATGCTAGCAATCCCTTGCGAAAGGTCTATACAGCGGGCGGCGTTAAGTACGCACCGGAAGTCACTCTGTTTTCGATCACGGTGGAAGGCTGGGAAGTAACTGACTTGAAAGCGCTGGTTCTGGATCTGCCGGATCAGGCCGAGTGGGGATTGCTGGGAATGAATTACTTGCGCCGGTTTCGCATGGATATTAATACCGATAATGGGGTGCTTTTACTCGAACCACGTTAGATGCCGAAGATTCAATCATTCAGGGTTCCCTTTTTTCCCTTATCTTTAATCGTTGCGGGTGCAGATTGATTTAAAAATCGGAACTTTTGCAGCCGGCTCAGAAATCCTCGATAATTTTTCCTTTTTCAATGAACCCCTCTATATCGCGCTGGCTATTCACCAGTGCTTTCATCGCAGATTCCCATCTGAGGAAAACCGGATCGTCTTCCCCCAACAGCGACTCGGATTTTTTCAGAATTTTCAAACCGTTTTCCATATACTCTGTCATATCCCGCAGTATTTCTTTGCGTCTTCGATGCTTTTCCCGCTCTCTGGTAATTACCGGTAACAACCTTTGGATGGAGTATTCAACCAGCGCATCACGGGGAGCATTAAATCGTTTCGAAGTTTCATCCAGGGAATAAAGTGTTTTACGGCTGATCACAAAGGTCTTTTGGATGCGGCCTATTCTATTAAAGCGATCAGACTCTACTTCCCGTGCAATCAACTTTAAAGACTGTGCATCTTCGATTAAATGATCAAAAAGGGATTTTTGTTTAATTCCCAGGTGAACCGCCACGATACTCATCGCCTCAATGGCTTTAGCGGACAATTTAAACGTTGCCCTTACCGATTGACGCCCTCTTAAATCCTGCGGTGTGGGTCGCGGCAACATGTCATCATCGATCCATGAACCGTCATCATTATCTGGCATTTTATCCAACCGTTATGGGTGCAGTTTCAACAAAGCGAACATGTCATTACCTTGATATCGTAAAATTAAAAGTAATATATTGGAAATTTTACTATCATGATTATTAGGAAAAGTAAAATGATATAGGCAAATTTGCGATAAAAAAGCATCCACTTCGCAGGCCTATCGATATATCCTAAGCAGTGTAAGTTGATGGTCCGCAACCGATCTTATTCATGCCTGGAATCCCCGATGGTACTTTTTCTTGGCGGGGTAGTTTCGGTTAAGGGTGGGAAAAAGAAACAAAATCTAAAGTTTCATCGATTTTTTGCCGAATCAATAACTCGAATGATCGCCCTTCGATGCATTGTCCCAACAACCCTTTTTCTGTAAAGAAATAGGGGGAGACTGCGCGTGTGGCGAAAAGACTAGCAATAAAGGGGATTGGTTTGGCTAAAATTGATGTTTTGCTCGATGTGATGGTTCAACACGAGGCCTCTGATCTGCACATTTCTGCAGGCACTCCACCCATGTTGCGCATTGACGGAGAGTTACAGCGCACCAAGTATCATGATCTTTCACCGAAAGAGGTTGAAATCTTGCTACTTGAATTGCTGGATGATGAGCAACTGAAACATCTCAAGGAGAAAATGGATATTGATTTTGCTTATGAAATCGAGGGTGTGGCTCGATTCCGAGTCAATGTCTTCATTGAAAGAAAAGGGTATGGTGCGGCCTTCCGACTTATCCCGACCAAAATCAACACCATCAGAGAACTTATGCTTCCGGAGTCTGTTCAAACCCTTGCCGGTGTTCCCAATGGACTGGTACTGGTAACGGGACCTACGGGATCCGGTAAATCAACCACTTTGGCCGCTATGATCAATCTTATGAACAAAGAGAAAAACTATCATATCATTACACTTGAAGATCCGATTGAATTTATACATTCGAAAGGAAAGTGTCTTATCCATCAAAGGCAGCTCGGTTTTCATGTCGAAAGCTTTGCGTCCGGATTGCGTGCAGGTTTAAGGGAGGACCCCGATGTAATTCTCGTCGGGGAGATGAGAGATTTTGAGACCATACAGCTCGGGTTAACGGCAGCCGAGACAGGCCTGCTTGTGTTGGGAACGCTTCACACATCCAGCGCGGCGCAGACCATCGACCGCATCATCGATGTATTTCCTACTGCACAGCAGCCCCAGATTAGGACCATGCTTTCTGAATCACTGCGCGGTGTGGTTGCCCAGTTGTTGCTAAAAAGAGCCGATGGCAAGGGGAGGGTTGCCGCAGTTGAGGTAATGATCTCTAATCAGGCCATCAAGAATCTTATTCGGGAAAAAAAAACTTACCAGATCATCTCGGTGATGCAGACCGGAAAATCCCAGGGTATGCAGACCATGGAAAATCAAATGAAATATCTGGTTGAAAAAGATGTGGTCACGGAAGAGGAAGTCGAGGCTTACCTGAAAGACTCAGAATAGTTGTAATCAAGACATCGGGATCTGTACGGAATATATCATTATATCATGCAAGAAAACTCAGAATTAAAAGATTATCTGATAAAAAACGGGAGCTTAACAGAGGAGGAATTTTTGCAGGCGGAGGACTATGCTCTCACCCGCAACATTTCAATTGAACAGTCTCTTATCTTCTTAAATATGCTAAGCTTTTCGCAATTGGGAAGCACACTGGCGGAACTTTCAAGCATGGTTTATCATCCGCTTCTTGGATCTGCCCCCGCGGATTCTGCCAAATCACACGTCCCTGTCAAATTTGCCGATAAGTGGAGAGTATTTCCGGTCGACTATGACTCGGAAAAAAACCTTCTGACCCTGGCTTGCGCAGAACCAGACAATCAGGTTCTTATCAGTCAACTGAAGACAGTATTCCCGCCGTCTTTGCAACTTGATTTCACCATAGCAACCGTCGATGAGATCAAAAAGGCAATCGACGTGTATTACAAGGGCAAGTCCTATAAGGAGAACACTGCGTTAGATTTGCCACAGGATTTTAAAATCCTTGTGCCCGCCAATGATTCAGGGGAGACGGTTTCTTTCGAGGAGACGACGCCAAATGAAAAGAAGATCGTCTTGATCGAACCCAATGTTGCACGTGTTGGTGCACTCAAAACTCTCCTTAAGGGAGAAGGATACACTAACGTACAATGGATCGCATCGCCTGAGGAGCTTCCTAAAGCTCTGAGAGATCATTCCTTTGACCGCCTCGTAGTGAATGGACAGAACTATCCGGCCACGGGATCCTGGATGAAGGCGATACCCGATTCAATCAAGCTTCCCCAGACGTCCTATTATAATCCAGCAATGCTGGTGGCAGGACAGGATTATCCCTATCAGGTAATGAGCGAATCGCTGGTCAATTTGGCTGCTGCTTTTGTTCGAAAAAACCTTGAACATGAACCGCATCGTATTCAGGAAATATTAGTCCGTGTGAGATATTGTAAACTGCTGGCACTGAAACTCGATCTATGCCAGACGCAGATGGACGGAGTCGTATTGGCGGCATGGCTTTCTTTCTCGGAAAAGGATCATGATTTTCTACAGCAAATTGCAACACCGTTCAAACTCGAAGAAATTATCTGCTCCCACAATCTTAAGGATAAGAGCATTCGGGTGGAGGCCGCTATTCTCAAATTAGTAAGGTATTATCAGGCCCTTAAAAAAAAAGACCCTCGTCTCATTAAAGATTTGGATCGACTACGCCGTATTCTAGTCAAAAACCTGCCCGCATCGGGATTCAATGCATACTTAGAAGTATTCCTGAATCTTATTAAAAATGAGGAGTTCCTCAAAGACATGGATAGGCCTGCAGGTCGCATTCTCATTGTAGACCCATCCCTATCACCGTCATCACCTCCTGCCATTCGTTTAAACAATGATGGTCTTGAGGTGGAAGTTGTTCCTGATGCTGGGAAAGGCCTAAAACAAATAGCAGAACATAAATATGACCTCATTATTTCTGAAATAAAATTGCCGGACACGGATGGATTGAAATTTTGTCGTATGGTGAGATCAAATCAATCGACAGCCAACATCCCATTATTTTTCTTTACAGAAGAAGAAAACGACCGACTTCCTATAGAAAGCCTTGAAGCCGGCGCAGATGATTTTATAAAAAAACCCGGTGAATTAGAAGTTCTCTCTTTAAAAATCCAGAGGGCTATTGTGAAGACAAGTTCACAGGAGACAAATAAAGGTGTAAGTGGATCTTTGCATGAGATGAGTGCCACTGATTTCATCCAAAGTCTCTCTGCCGGCGAAAAGAGCGTAAAAATAATCCTAGAAAACGAAACCGAGAGCGGACATATTTATATTGAAAAGGGAAACATTATCCATGCTGATACAGGCGACCTTGAGGGCGAGAATGCCTTTTATAAGATTGTCGTGTGGGAGGAGGGAAAATTTCAGATTGTTCCCTGTGCGGCATTTCCCTTTCGAACGATCCAAGGTGCCACCATGTCCCTTTTGCTGGAAGCATCGCGTCTTGCGGATGAGGCCATGGCAGGTGATGATAATTAGGTGCTAAAGATCTTTTTGTACGCTGATGATAGCCCGTTATGTTCCGGCTGTCCTGGTTAGGAGAATAGTTTGAATCTTAAATTAAAGACCCAAAAGAGGCAGGCAGAAATCAAGTTTTCTGATGGTCATTCCATATGCGGTCACTTTTTCATTTCACCTCATCCAAAGGGTCACCCTGGAGGCGATAACGTCATCGAACTCCTCAATGATGATCGGTCCTACACACCCTTTAAAATAGCTAAAGGCCAGGTTTCGCTGCTGCAAAAAGAATCAATTATGATGGTCAGAATGGCAATAAGTGAAATGCGAAAGGATTTACCGTACCAAAACCGTACCTTCGCCAAGGTTTTTTTAATATCCGGCAACATCCTGGAAGGACACGTTTTCATTGATCTTCCAAAGACCCACACACGACTTTCCGATTTTCTTAATTTCAGTAAAAAGTTTTTTTTTATTGAAGTCGATGAGCAGGATTTCTTGGTAAACACAAAGTTTGTAAAAATGGTCATACCCGGCTTGTAATATGAAAAAGGATCCATTATTCA
>CAMYLH010000044.1 GCA_947259065.1 uncultured Desulfobacterales bacterium | reverse complement strand
AGCCCCTCAGACAGTTTCACGATTTGCAATGAAACATCCACCGGCTTTTAGCGGCGATCTTTATTTTGGTTATAGAACCGAAATAAAAAATAAAATTCAAAAATTATTTTAGTTGGATTAGATTTCTTGCGCGAACGAGACATTATAAAGATTTGCTATCTATTTTATAGCGAAGGTATGTCCCAGATAGAAATCGGCAAAAAGATGGAGATGAGTCGCTGGAAAGTAGGCCGCGTCCTTAAAGATGCCAGAGAGCGTGGACTTATTACAATCACCATTAACCACCCACACGTTGATTTAACAGAGACTGAGATAAAACTGGCAAAAAAATTCGGTCTAAAGCAGACCCTAGTAGTGGGTATCAATGAATTCAGTGGGGAATCCCCTATAGACCAGATTGGCGCCGCCGGCGCGCAGTACCTCGCCTCGATTATCCACCGCTTTCGGATCCTCGGTGTGACCTGGGGACTCACCATGTCCCATGTAGCAGAAAACCTGCCGAAAATTAAAACAGCTCGACTGGAACTTGCTCAAATCGGCGGTGGCATCGGGACCATCGAAGGTACGGACAACCCGGCCCTAACGACGATGCTGGGCCAAAAATTGTCGGCCAATGCCCATGTCATTCAGGCGCCGATCATTGTTCGTAACAAATCCATTCGGGATACACTTTTTAAAGAAAATAAAATTCGGGAGACTCTTAAAATAGCAAAAAAAGCTGATATCGTCATGTTTGGTGTCGGTCTTGTTGCTTCCGAGTCGCTTTTGTGGCGGTCCGGTTTTTTAAGTTCAAAAGAGGCAACCATTTTAAAAAAGACAGGGGCTGTAGGGGCCATTTGTGGACGTTTTTTCAATGATCACGGTAATCAGTGCTGGCAGGATCTGGCGGATCGAACCATCGGGCTCAGCCTTAATGAACTGAAAATGATCAAACATAAAATCCTTATCGCCATGGGGAAAGAAAAACTGCGGGGAATTCTTGGCGCGCTTAAGGGTGGTATGGTCGACGTGCTCATCGTCGACATGGAAACCGCTCAATGTCTTTTAGATAAAAAGTATCGCCGAATGGAAAAAGAAGACCCATCCGTACTTTTTAGAAGATTTCCAGAAAATAGAGTTGGAGAAAAGAAATGGGGCATATAAAAAATTTATCGGGCGTCTTTGCGCCGGTTGCAACACCGTTCAGAAACGAGCACGTCGCGCTTGAAAAACTTTCTGAAAATATTCTCAAATACAACGAAACCGATTTAAAAGGATATATGATACTGGGCAGCAATGGGGAATTTAGAAGCGTCAATGACGATGAAGCGCTGCAGATTGCCGATGTGGTTGCCAGGCACAAAAAATCTGACAAGATTCTCATCGCCGGTGCAGCTCGCGAGTCCAGCTACACAACCGTTGAATTCATTGAGAAACTGTCTGACCGGGGCGTGGATTACGTCGCCATCCTGCCGCCGCATTACTTTGTCAGCAAGATGACGGATGAGGTATTGATCCGCCATTATGCATGGGTCGCCGATCGTTCCAAACTGCCCGTTACGATTTACAATGCACCCAAATTCAGGGCCGGCCTGCTGATATCAGCGCAAGTCATTGCCAGGTTGGCCGAACACCCCAATATCGTAGGGCTCAAAGACACATCCCAGGAGGACATTGCCAAATATGTCAAGGCCGTGCCGCAGGATGCCGAGTTTGCGGTGTTGGCGGGTTCGATCAGCAAGTTTTATGAGGGACTCGTAAAGGGCGCTGTCGGCGGCGTGCTTTCGCTGGCAGACTACCTTCCTCAAAAGTGTTGTAAATTGCTGCAAGCCTTTCTGGCAGGAGATCGGGAAAAAGCCAGGCAGATGGATGAATACCTGCGGACCCTCAGCAGCCGGGCGGCCGGCAAATTCGGTGTCGCCGGCCTCAAGGCCGCCATGGACTTACTGGGTTTTTACGGGGGCCCACCCCGTTTGCCGTTGGTTGCCATCGCCGACAGCGACAAACGCCAGCTGGAAGCTGTCTTGAAAAAGGAGGGCTTGCTGTAAAAGGAGTTCTGCCGCCATAGATGTGGATCTATTCTACTTCCTACGTTCTATCAGGAATTGCACGCCCTTGGCTTTGAGATCCTGGTAGGTCTTTTGAAAATTCTCCACCCGCAAACCGACGCAATCCGATGGGTCTAGTCGCTGTCGGTCCTCGTTTTGATCTCGGCCAATAAAGCCTTTGCTCTTGCCATGGCCGATTGATCGCCGGCATTCTCGGCGGCGGCAAGCGATCTCTGAGCGAGTCGGCCGGCGGCCGCCATTTCTCCTTGAGCAAACAGGCTGCGGGCGGTTCGGAAGAACCGGTCGGCCGCCAGGCCGTCATTTCCGGCGAGCAGATAAGCTTCAGCAGCATGCTTGAGCGCATGCATCATTTGGGCGTATTGCTCCGCATGCCTGAGCAGGGAGGCTTCACGGTCGAATGCCTGCGCCGCCATCATCGGTTCTTTCTTGAGCAGATGAATGCGCCCCGCCAGTCCGGACAATCCGGCCAACAGCGCCGGATCTGCTGCCCTGTCGGCGTAGTTGACCGCGGTTTGCAGCTCGCGCGCGGCAAGATCGGCGTCTTCGCGATCGCAGGCAATTTGACCGCGCAGCAAATAGACCTCCAGGCGATGGCCGTCGCTGGGACTGGATCCGGGAGCGGAGAGAACCTGATCGGCGAACATCAAGGCCGTAGCCGGACTTCCCTGTAAGCGGGCCAGTTTGGCTTGCACCAGTTGAACATCGGCGATGTTGCCATGGATGCTCGCAATTTCCGCTTTGGCTTCGATCAGCAACGCGTGCGCTTGATCAAACTGCCCCAGCCGAATGCGGCAGGCCGCCAAGTTGTATGCGGCATCGCCGATGGCCGTAGCAACGTCCATCAAGCGGGCCCGCCGAAGCGCCTGTTGATACAGCCCGGCGGCCTGCTCGATCAGCCCCCGGTCGAAGGCA
The DNA here is from genome assembly GCA_947259065.1 of uncultured Desulfobacterales bacterium. GTDB lineage: Bacteria > Desulfobacterota > Desulfobacteria > Desulfobacterales > JAFDCJ01 > JAFDCJ01. Next base: position 6,140 of record CAMYLH010000044.1, on the reverse strand, counting down.
ACCCGTGCGGTCGACATCAGCTGTGTAAACTCGACATCGGCCGAGCTCGGCTGGTCCGCGGGGACACCAGCCGACCGTCGGTGGGATTCGGGTGCCGCGCAAGCAGCCAGCGTCAGGCAAGCCGCCAGCCAAGCCATGCAGAATACCAACCCCCATCTGGTCATGGCAGCTTCCTTTCCGGCCCGATTTCAACCGAGGGAATCCGCGACATGGGTTTAGGCTGTTCGACATATTCACGCAGCAGCCAGTGCTTCTGCATGCCCAGTACTAGCTTCTCGACTTCGCGCAAGGTCTCCTCGGTCTGCAGAATGAGGCCCGGCAGCGATTTCATTTCCGCGTCGATGCGGCCGAATATATCCGGGAAAATTTCCATGGTATGATGGATATCCGTCAGCAGGACGCCGACATCATCGAGCACCTTCTCGGTTAGAGCAGTCAGCCGGGGCATGTCGGCAAACGATTGTCCCACATCTTCCAGGATTTGGGCGATCTGGGCATTCGTGCTTTTGGCATCCCCTAAAACGTCATTTAGCACGCCCAGGGTTGTGTTGACGCCGCTCAGGGTTTTCTTGAGCTCGACGGCCATCGATTTGTCGGTCAGAAGTTTGGCGGCGATGCCCTCGCCGGTTTCCAGATTTTTTGAAATACGATTGATGCGATCCAGGACCTGCTGCAAAGGCCGCGTCGGATCGCGAAAGTCGGCCGCCAGGCTGCGGATATCCTCGATGGCAGGCAGGACGGCATTCTCCAGGCGTGTCAGGCTGGCTTCGAGCGTGGCCGCAAGGCCCTTTTCGAACGTGCAGGGGATGGTGGCGTTTTTAGGCGGCAGCGCCGCGCCCGCGCCACGCGCTATATCGAGAAATGCATCCTGGGCCACCAGCCCGAATTTGGAGCGAATTACAGCCACCGAATCAGCACGCACAAATCGAAAAAAGTCGGCCCGCAGACGCAGATGCGCCACCATGCGATCCTCCGGATTAATGGTGATTCTTCGGATTTCGCCCACAGTCGTGCCGAGCAGTTGGACTTCCGAGCCGGTACGAAGGCCGTGAGAGCCGCTCTCGGGCAGCAGCACGTTGAGTTCGTAAGTACGCTCGAACCATTTTTGACTACGCGCGGCAAAGAACAGCGAGACGGAGACTAGCACGGCAACCAGGATCACAAGGGTTCCGGCAAGCTCGTTGACGTATCGAAATTTGAAGCGTTCAGCCATTATTGATCCTCTCCGGCCACGCTCATGCGCGCGCCGAACATCGTGCACTTCAGTGTCGCCCGAATACCGGCTTCGTTCCAGACCGCGGCCTCGCTGGTCGTCCAGATCACGGCGCTGCCCCGATTACGGGCGGCCTGAATGGCGTTGATCAAGGGCGGCATGATCCCGGGAAACAGAGTTCGCGTTGGCCGCTCCAAGATGATGAGCGCCGGCTTGGCCAAAAATGCGCGAATGAAGGCCGAACGGTACAAGTCTTCGCGGCGCAGCGCTGAAACCGTGCTGCGTGGTAGACCCGGAAGACCGAAAAATCTGGCCAGGTTGATGGCCTCGTTTTCGATCTCCGCGATCGGCCGAGATGAATGATGCCGCTGGGCCAGGGTGATGTTTTCACCGACATCCAGGTGACCGACCCAGCCCTGTTCCTCGAATAGCCTGCCGATTTTACCGCGCTGGGCGGCGGCCTCGTCGGGACTCAACTCAAACCAATTGCGCCCCAGAAATTCAACCGCTCCCGTGCCGGGCTCCACAATACCAGCTGCCAGGTCTGCCAGGGGCAACCTGAAGCGCCCCGGTTCCATTCTGATGAGCAGCAGCTCACCCGCTGCCAGCGAAAAACTGACATCCCAAAGAGAGGTGTCATACAAGGGGATCGATTCGGTAGAAACCGTCTTGAAAACCAGAACCCTGTGGTTGTTTCCGTCGATGTCCATGCGCCTGGATCCGATAGCGTTTAGCACTCACATATAGGTTAGCAGCGAAACGAGAACCGTTATACCAAACAGGACCCGCACCGAGCGACCCAGCACCCGCTTGGTGGCTTGGGGCACTTCGGTCAGGGATACCCCGGCGCTCAACCCCCCCGCACAGCAAATGGCGCCCGTAAACAAAGCCGGCAGAACACTCTTTGCCAGGAAATTGATCAGGTCCAGGGGGCGTACCGCAAACAAAATGCTATCCATAAAGGTGCGCGGATCACTGATATTGGAACTCAACAACAGGCTGCCGAGATACCCGCTTGCGAAAGAAACCACGACAAACAGCACACTCAAAAAGAAGACCGATACCGTCAGGCACAGCACGCGGGGCATTACCAGGTAGGCAAACGGATCAATGCCCTGGGCATCCAGCACGCGCACCTCTCCGGTGATTTTCATATTGGCCAATTCAGTTGTCAGGGCGGTTCCACTGCGCGCTATCACCAGAAGGTTCGTCAGCAGCGGAACGGCCTCGCGGATCAGCACTGTGACGAACAATGGCCCCAAAGAAGCGGATTGACCGATGATCTGCAACCAGACCAGAGCCTGTGCGACAAAAGATATGCCCACCGCGCAGGCAACATAGAAAACAAACCCAATCGAGCCGATACCGGTGGAAAGCATCTGGCGATAAAATTCAGTACGCACCGCACGCGTCCAGCAGCGCGGCTTGACACCCAACACCAGCACCTGCCAGATAATGCCGACCAGGTAGCGAGCTTCCCGCCATCCTTCCAAGGCATAACTGCCCAGGTGAGCGATCGAGTTCATATTTCCATCGGCTGCCGATCTGGTTTTCACAATTCACCATCAACCCAATTTTCCTGGTGCCACGCGGCCATGGCTCCCCAAGGTTCAGTGGTCCGTTTTGCGACCCACGAGCAAGAAGGTCCGAATCGAGCCGCGCCCCTGAACGTAAAATTCGCCACGCTCCTCGACCATATATTTGTCGCCAAGCTGATCATAGGTCTCGGCGGTGATTTGAATGGATCCGGCCACACCGAAAGTCTCCATCTGGGTTGCCGTGCTGACGGTTTCACCCCAGATGTCATAAGCCAATTTCGTTGTACCGATGACCCCCGCCACCACGGGCCCGCTGTTGATGCCGATGCGGATTTGAAGCGGCGCGCCGATCCCGGCATCGATCCGCACAATTTCGGCCTGCATGGCAAAGGCCAGTTCCGCGAGGGCCGCCGCGTGGTCCGCTCGTGGTACGGGAACGCCGGCAGCCACGACATATTTATCACCCATGGTTTTGATTTTCTCCAGACCGTGTTGATCTGCCAGACGGTCGAAAATCGAGAACACCTCCCCCAACAGCGAAACAAGCTGGTCGGGTGTTTTTTGAGTGACCAGACTTGAAAAGTCATTGATGTCCGCCAACAGAATGGATGCCTCCGCATAGCTGTCGGCAATGAGGCCCCGATCCCGTTTGAGACGCTCGGCTATCGGCCGTGGAAGAATGCTGAGCAGCAGCTGCTCCGACTTTTCCTTCTCGAGCGACAACTCCCTGTTCTTTTCGCTGACGGTCTGCTCCAGTGTGACAATGCGCTGTCCGACCCGCACCCGCGCGAGAAGTTCGCCCTTGTCATAGGGTTTGGTGATGTAATCATCCGCCCCGGCATCCAGCGCCCGCACCAGGTCCGCCTTCTCATCCTTCGAAGTCACCAGAATGATATAGACATATCCCGATTTCTGATTGGCCTTTATTCTTTCACAAAGCTCCACCCCTTTCATGCGGGGCATCATCCAATCGGTGATGACCAGGTGGAACTCTTCTTTTTGAAAGGTCTCCCAGGCCGTGTAACCGTCATTGGTGATGACGAACTCATAATTCTGCTTCTGCAAAATCCTGGCGAGAAGTTTCTGGGAATCCGGATCATCTTCGGCAATCAGAATACGCATAACCTTTTTCCCTTAAAGTGTTTACCGCAGTACATAAAACAGTTCAAAAAAATCGTACCTGAACCTTAAATTTATCAGGTGGATTCAAACACAATATCTATCCGTGCCAAATAATCTGCAAGCGCGTCGATCGACTGCCGGATCTGAACACAATTTTCAGTTTTGGCGGCCTTCTCGATCGAACCGCCGATGTCGGTAATGGCATCAAAGCCGTAGCCCCCGCCAACGCCTTTCATGGTGTGGCCCAATTGTGCGATGGTTTCATAATCCTTACGCGCCAGCGCATCCTCAATCGATTTTATGTCATGGGCCCGGTTCTCAAGGAACCCGGGGATGAGGTCTTCCAGATCGGAATCCACCAGCACCATAATTTTTCCACCCTGGGTCGCGTCGTTGTTGGTTGTCATGTCGGCCTCCTTGTCCTATCTTTTTCCACTTCAAATTGATGGCGGCTGAATTCAGCAATCGCATCCAGCAAGGTCGCCTTTTTGATCGGTTTGGACAAATGCGCATTGCAGCCGGCATCAATACTCTTTTGTGTGTCTTCCGTGAGCGCATGGGCGGTCAGGGCGACAATCGGGGTCGCGGCAGCGCCCTCTTGCTTTTCCCACAGCCGGATCTCCCGGGTGGCCGTGTAGCCGTCCTTGACCGGCATCTGGACATCCATTAGCACCAGATCATAGCTGCCGGCCACGAATTTGTCGATGGCAACGGCACCGTTCTCGGCCACCTCGATCGTATGAGCGGTCTTTTTCAGATATGAGGTGATCAGCAAACGATTGTCGGCGGAGTCGTCGACCAGCAGAATCTTCAATGGGCGAACAGCAGCAGGGGGTGTAACCTTCAGCGGCGGCTTCTCTCGAACCGTTTGGCTGACGGCCATGGCTGCCTGGATAGCGCCTTTGAGATCATCGCGTTTGATCGGTTTGACCAAATAGCCCGCTATCCCCTGTTCGCGGGCCCTGCTGATGTCCCCGGCGCGATCGTCGGAGGTTAACATCATGACGGTCATACCCTGAAAAGATGCTTCCTGTTTGATCTGACGGGCCACCTCGAACCCGTCTATGCCGGGCATGCGGCAGTCCAGCAGCACCAGATCAAACGGTGTCGCAGCGGCCCGGGCCTGCTGCAGCCGCTTGAGCCCGCTCATGCCGTCAGCCGACTCGGAGACCTGCATTCCCCATTGCGACAGGATTTCCCTCAACACCAGACGGTTGGTGTCGTTGTCGTCGATCACCAGGCTTTTCAGTCCCTTCATATCCATCGGTGGCGGCGTCGCTTGACCTTGGGGTGCGACATACAGATCGAATTTAACCGTAAAGCAAAAGGTGCTGCCCTGCCCCGGTTGACTTTCAACCCAAATCCGCCCGCCCATGGCGTTCACGATTTTTTGGGAAATGTTCAACCCAAGACCCGTGCCCCCGTATTGGCGCGTGGTGGAAGCATCCACTTGGGTGAACCGCTCGAAAATTGAATCCATTTTATCCGGCGGGATGCCGATGCCGGTGTCAGTGACCGAAAACATCAATTCGCCCTGCCGCCCTGGCCTGTCATGGGCAAGAGATTTGACCTCGACGACGACCTCGCCCTTTTCGGTGAACTTGATGGCATTGCCGACCAGATTGAACAGTATCTGGCGCAGCCTCAGCGGATCGCCTGCCAGCTTGTCCGGTGTTCCCGTGACGATGCGGCAGGTCAGTTCAAGGCCTTTTTTGTGGGCCCGCAACGCCAGTATTTCGCACATTTTTTCGATAATCTCGCGCAGGTCGAATTCGATCTTTTCAAGCTCGAAATGGCCGGCTTCCAGCTTGCTGATATCGAGGATGTCGTTGATCAAGGCCAGCAGATTTTCACTGGCGGACTGGAAAATTTGGACATACTGGCGCTGCTCGGAGGCCAGCTGCGTCTCGGCCAGCAGCTCGGCCATGCCGATGATGGCATTCATCGGGGTACGGATTTCGTGGCTCATGCTGGCCAAAAACTCACTTTTGGCCCGGCTGGCGCTTTCGGCCTGTTCCTTGGCAACCATCAGAGCCGCCTGGTTGCGGATGCGATTGATCCCCAGTGAAATTTGCGTGGCCGTCGACTCCAGGGTCTCCAAATACGATGCCGGCAACGGGGCGCGGGCGAACATGGCCAGCACCCCGAGCAACTCATTCTGGGCCATAATCGGATAGCCCGCAAAGGCAACCATGCCTTCGCGGCGGGCCCAGGCCTTGTCGCTGACACGCGGATCGGTCCGCACGTCGTTGGTCAGATGAGGCTGA
>CAMYLH010000043.1:6905-39760 GCA_947259065.1 uncultured Desulfobacterales bacterium | reverse complement strand
AAAATGAGTGACGACGTTCAAGTAACAAAAGTTTTAGACCTAAAAGGATTGGCATGTCCCATGCCGGTCGTCAAAGTCAGCAAAGGAATTAAAGAAGTCGAGGTCGGCCAGATAATCGAGGCCCAAACCACTGATCCCGGTTCAATGAGCGATTTTCCGGCCTGGGCAGCAACCAGCGGCAACGAAATCGTGAAGACCGAACAGGAAGACAAGCTGATCAAGTTTTATATTAAACGATTGGTATAAACCTAATTCGAACGAGCTGGCACTGAAAATCGAATATTCAATTCATACGTCCAGACGCTCTAATTGGGATAGGGGCTTTTTTGCCGATACAAACAAGAGCCATTAAGACCCGCCCGGCGCGCATTGAAATAATCGCTATCCGCTGAAAAAAATCTTTGCGCGCTTGGTGGTTTGAGGAAAATTCCACTAAATGGCACAGGAGGCAGCTTTGCAAAATCTAATCTACTTTATTTTAGTGCCGATGGTATACATTGCTTTTGCCGTTTTTTTCATCGGCACTGTCATCCGGTTGATAAAGATATTCCGGCAGCCGAGACATCCCTCCACATTGCAAATTTTTCCCGAGAAAAAACCAACCTGGCTGTGGGCAATTCACGATACGTTCCTGTTCCCCAGCGTAAGACGGCACAAGCCGGTTTTATGGGTTTTCCTAATGTTTTTCCACGGCGCGCTGTTGCTTCTTATCATCGGGCATTTGGAGTTGTTGGGAGAGTTTAAAATATTCCAGGTTATTCCCCATGACGTGTTTCTGGGCCAAGGGTATGTCGGCCTCATTCTCAGCCTGGCACTGCTTTATTTTCTGTTTCGGCGATTCGCATCTCCGGTTCGGGAACTGTCGGTACCGGAAGACTACTACCTGCTAATTTTGCTGTTCCTGATCGTGCTCTTCGGCAGTGAGATGGATTGGGCGTGGTATGGCTACGAAGAGATGACGGTTGATGACTATCAGACTTATTTACTGAGCCTTCTGTATTTAAAACCTGAATTGCCGGAGGCGGTGACAGACTATGGGCATTCCTTCATGCTGGTGCTGCATGTCTTTTTCGCCAATTTATTTTTGCTGTTTTTCCCATTTAGCCAGAGTATGCATTCATTTTTGTCATTGCCAATGAATAAATTGAGAAGAGGATAGAGACATGGATCAAAAGACTAGAGACGATTTGCTCCAATTGTTTCAAAGCAAATTGAATGAAGCAATGACCTTTTACTTGGAAACCTGCACCCGCTGCGGAGTTTGCACCGAAGCATGCCATGTTTATGCATCCATGGGGCAAGTTAAGTACATCGCTGCCTACAGGGCTGAGATCGTTCGCCGGCTCTATAAAAAATACTTCAAAGCGCGGGGAAAAGTCTGGCCGTCTGTGGGTGAAGCCAAAGAGTTGACCGAAATGGCCGTTGAAGAGCTTTTCGAGGCCGCCTATTCCTGTACCGGATGCCGGCGTTGCATGGTCTTCTGCCCCTTCGGCATTGATACCCAGATGATCATGTCGATTGCAAAGCTGCTGTTAATCGGTGCCAATGCCGAGCCGGAAATTTTAACATTGTTGGCAGACACTTCGATTACAAAGGGCAAATCGTTTGAGCTTTTCAAGGAAGGTTTTCTTGGCGGTATCAAAAGACTTGAAGCGGACGTCGTTCAAAAGTGGAAAATGGAAGCCGGCGAGACCGCTATTCCGGTGGATGTACAAGGTGCCGATCTTCTTTACGTCGCCTTGGCCGGTGCCCATTCCATTATACCGGCTGCGGCAAACTGGACTTTGAGCTTTTTTGAGGCGGTAAATTTCGGTGCCTTTGTGGGCGATCCTACCAAAACCAAGCTGATTTTAGACCGAATCGTCAACGAAGCAAAACGATTAAACGTCAAAGAGGTCTGCATCTGCGAATGTGGTACGGCCTATCGAGTCATGAAACAACTTGCCGGCAAGCAGCCTTTCAAGGTGACCTCTATTACTGAAGTACATGCTCGATATCTGCGCGAAGGTCGCATCAAGCTGGACAAAACCAAACTCAACGGCGCGATGACCTACCACGATCCATGCCAGATTGCCAGAAACGGCGGAGTGATGGATGAGCCGCGCTATATTATTCAATACCTGACCGACGACTTTCGAGAAATGACTCCGGATCCCAAATATAATTGGTGCTGCGGCGGCGGCGGCGGGCTGGTTGCCCTGGGAGAAGATACATTGGATTTCAGGATGAAGTCATCCCGAGTCAAAGCCGATCAGGTCACGGCCACCGGTGCAGCCGTACTGACAACCGCCTGTGAAAACTGTCACACTCAGTTGAGCAATTTAAATGATCACTATAAAATGGGTGTCAAGGTTGAATTTTTAAGTTCCATGGTCGCGGATGCGTTGCTGAGATAAAAGGGGGATATTGGTAGGTCGAGAATATATTTTATTTTTACATTAACCAATACTATACGACCCGCCGTCCTTGCCAAGCAAGGACAGGCGGGTCGTAACTTGAAGTACTCCACCTTTCCAAACACAGAGTTGTCTAGTTTTTATCGAAGCCCCATCAATTGCGTTTTTTGACATACTTCGTTTTTATTCGCCCATTTTATGCCATCACAATCTCCATAATTACAGGCCTTTTGAAAGTCATCACAGGCCAGATCACTTTGATTTAATTGATAGTAAACCAGTCCCCGATTGAAATGAGCTTTTGCATAGTTCGGCTCCAGTTGCAGACTTTGATTGAAATCCGTCAGCGCGCGCTGATAGTCGGTCAACTCATAATAGGAATTTCCACGATTGTTGAAGGCTGCGACATAGCCGGGATCCTGTTTGATAGCCTGGTCATAATCTTTAATCGCAGTCTGATACTGTTTTAAATCATAATACGCAAGCCCCCGATTATTATAAACTTTAGCGGTATTTTGTTTTTGCCTGATGGCATGGCCCCAATACTCGATGGCTTTATTGGGATTTTTATATTTGCCATCCTGCCACAGCGCCATTGCTTTTTGACTCCAGTCTACGTTTTGGCTTATGGTCTGATTTGCCGGATTCTTCTGGTCCATCTTCGCCGCTGTTTTTCGTTTCATAAGCTTGTTTGACGAATTAATTTTCTGAGGTCCGGCTGATAATTTCTGCTTCGCCAATTTAAAGTCTGGATCGTTAGATAATTTTGCAGCGTAATTCATAAGTTCCGCTGTTCCGCTGGCCACGATGACAGGTACTAATGCGATTGAGGCAACTGTGAAGACGCTCCACACGATCATGACCTTGGTCAAAGCAAGCTCTTTGTGTTTGATCCAGCCCCAAATGAAGGCATAAATACCGAAGATGAAGCCCAATATCCCCTTTAGTGCACCTTCGTTTTTAAATAATTTGATCAGAACAATGAAAAAGAAAACGATGGACATAAGCTGCATCACCAAAAATGCTATACCCAGTGCGTAAGTCATAATTTTTCCCCTTAAATCATTAGGTTATATCTGTATTGGTTCGAAGGAATATCACGAAATCCTTTTTTCAAAATGTAATTTGTGAGGACACCGTCACGAATATAAAATATTGCAAGCAGGGCGAAACTTTTATTCCATTATCGGCACTTTTAGGAAAAGCTTTATTTATTTTTTGGGTTCGTCAGGATGGTTGTGATGTTTCTGATAGTGAGGATTATTGGGATCATCGAGACAGTTCCGATGAAATACGCTAGGCAGGCCATCATTGATTTTATTACGGTTGATCATGACCGGTCTTTAACTGAGTATCGCGGACGGCCACAGCAACAGTTTGGCGCCGTCTTTTTCAAAACCTGTTTTCAGTAAATGACCAGCATATGGACTTGAGGCTGCCAGACAGCAAGTGTCCGCTTCTTCCTACCCGCTGCAAGGCACCGGTTACATTTCTAGGAGATTGAATGTTGAATGATCGGGTGGAATCCGAGGCTGTTAAAATCGGAGTTGGACATCAGGAGATTTAAGTAAGCTGGGTTTCAATTCGGGGTCAACTTGAGTCGCTGGCCGGGCTGAAGGGTCACCTTGGCACCCATATTGTTGTAGCTTCGCAGCTGGTCGATTGTCAGACCATATTGGCGGCTGATTCCCCACAGGGTTTCTTTTGAACGAACCTGATGGAATTTGGGTTTTGTTTCCTGTTGACCTGTTTTAACCGATTTCGGCGTTTGAGAAGATTTCTGGTGTAACGCACTCAGTTCTTTTATAATTTGGTCGATTTGGGTCGTTACAGACGAGTTGAAGCCATCAAATTTTTCGCTGATTCGGCTTAATTTTTGTTCCAGTTGCTTAATTTTTGCTTCGAGTGATAGCAGCTGCAGCTGCTTGCTGTCGACGGAATCATTGGGGCCGGATAAAAAGATCACAAGAAGGATAATGATGGCAATTAACCCGGCACCGCCGATGGTCATTGGATTTAAATACTTTTTGCGGAAAATACCAGAGTGATGGTCATAGTAATCCTCTCGGTCTAACTCCCGAACTTCTTCATCGTCATATTTGTCATTGATAACAAAATTATCGTGGTTCTCAAATTTTGAATCGACCATGGTGGTAGCCTTCCTTAATATATGGATGTGGATTTACGCCAAGTTTAACAAAGGTTGAGCGGTTCAGGCCAAAGCGGGCTTTAAACCCAGAACCGTTCCGCTTAGGTGATAATCCCAATTGGAAATAAAGGCAACAGTAAAAATTATCCTTAACCGGGTGTTTTATATACATCGGTATTTTTCAGCTGCCAGCGAGCGACGGCCAACAGAGCGGCCAAGGTCAGGAGAAAATACCAGGGAAACCAGCCGATTGATTTTATAAACACTAAATTTTCAATCCCTGCACGACTTAATTCAGGATGGGAGCCGGCCAGTTGTGGCCGTAAAAAAACCAACAAAATAGAATACAATACGCCAATTAAACCATAGGCAAGATTGAATGACAAACCCTTAAAGCTCAACACCGTGGCCCGCTGGTGCGAGGCGGTGATACGATTCAAATAATGGCTCTGGAAAAAGCGGCCCAGATACATCACTACGGAAAGCAGCGCCACCGGAAGCAACCCGATGATCGGCCAAAAAAAGGTTATCCCGATCAGGCCGATTATGCTAACCATGGCCATTATACCGAGATTATATGCCGGAGAGTGCCGATTCACCAATTTGTATGCCAGCCAGGGGATGATAAGACCCAGCATCGCGAATCCTGAGCCGATCAAACCGAATGATGCTTCCGGCAGGTTAATGAGACGGTAGTATTGACTGCCTAAGGTGAGGACCATGCGAATACAGTTGTCAAACATGAGACCTGCAAGAATGATTACCAGGGCAAAGGGCGTTTTCAATATCCAGCCACCGGCTTGAAGGGTTAATTTGAAGGCCTGGATTATCGATTTTGCGCAATATTCTGATGGATCGCATTCGGGTTTGAACGACGGCCTCTCTTCTTGAAGTTTCAATGTGGTCAGCAGTGTCAGGATGGCCATCATGAAGGTAAGATAAAGCGGAAAACGCAGCGTGATCGCCTGGGTCAGATGTATATTCAGTCCAAGCGCATCAACCAATCGCTGCATCAGCGTCGGATCATAAACAGCGGCGCCAAGGCTCATGGCGCCGATGTAGGCTATGGATTGAATTCGCATTTGTTTTTCGAGCACACGGGGCCAATCTCGCATATCGCCTTCTTTTTTCAGCGTATCGTATGCAATGGCCTCATCAGCCCCGCTGGCTGCCGCCTCGGCTGCGCCGCTCAACACACGGTTAAACAGAAAAATTGCAAAGAGCAACTGGGGATTACCCATGGGGATAAAGCACAACAGCGCAATTTCAATCACCATCAGTATCCCGGTTGCAACTAAAAGATTTCGACGGCCGATGATATCGGCCAACGCACCTGAAGGGACTTCCAGTAGAACAATGGATGCCGCCCAAGCGGCATTGAGCAGGGCAAATTGTTCAAGGGTCAAACCGAAATCTAAAAACAGGATGGTGAAAACGGGATAATAAAATCGGGCGTTGAAGAATACACGAAAGGCGATGAACAGGCGAACATTTCGAATCGAAAACGGTGATTTTCTGTTGGGCGTATCCGCAGATCCTCCGACACTCAATAAATTATCCTCCAATCCTTTTTAAAAGGATCCAGGGCACCTTGCGGATAGTTGTGGAAGGTGTAGATAAGTTCAAAGAGCGCTATCCTTTTTTATGTCATTCATTTCCTCGCTTACGCGACCGCCTTCATAAAGTTGCACTTCGCTGGCTTCATTTTTGTTCGTTTTGGAGCCTGCAAGCACTCCTTGCAGCCAGATACTTGGAAAAATGAGCAAATCATAGAGATTGATCACGAATCTTCCGGCATAGTATCCAATGTTTCCGATCAAGCGGAGCCCAAAAGAAATAAATCTAAGTGCACCGACAGTGATTATTCCCAGAACCGTGCGGGAAGAAGACACAAAGAATTCCAGCGGTATAGCCACAAACGCTAGCGCAAAGGGAAAAATAAAGCCAATCGTCATTTTTCCGACAGCGGGAATTATGCCTGCTGACTCAGTCTGTCCAACACCTGTCATTGACTGGCCTAACGCTGCTAGATCCTGGGGATTGCGATCACCCGCAAACGTGAAGGCCGACCCGATTGCGGCAAGGATTGCCAGCAGTGAGAGGGCTATCCAGATTATCCGGCGACGCATCTTATCATCCATACTGCCGATGGTGGGAAAAAGACGCGTGATTCGGATTGATTCCATTATAATCAAGCCCATGGTCAATTCAATCAGAATAATAACCAGCACGGCGACATCCGATGTTTTATAAAGCCCTATATAGCTTGCGTTGCCGATCATTTTCGATATAGGTGATGCAATCAAATTGAAGTTGATGAATGCCCCACCAAAAGCAATCAGCAGGAACAATCCGGAACTAAAAAACTGCGAATACTTTTGGCCCGTCGGTTTAGGTTGTCGATTGCATCGCCGACATCATTGAGGGTCTTTTGCGCTTTACGCCAAACCGGCAGCATTTTCCTTAAGAATCCATAGCGTGAAGCATTGGATTTGCGGTAGTTGGCAATGGCTAACTTATGCTGCTCCGTTAAGCTGCGGTTGATTTCTCCCAGCATATTGACAACCATGGAATCGCCGGTATGTTTGATACCGGCAATTGATTCAATGATCGGCCGCCAGTTCGGCAATGACGGGGGAACATCCGCACTTGAGCTGTAGTCCTCATCCAGGCGGGTAGTGAGCTCAAGTAGCTGGCGCTGAAGATGTGGATAACTTGCCAAATCCCTGACAACTGCTGAGTTGATGCGATCGAATTCCCTTTCTACTAACCGTTCAGCTTTCTCCAGGCCAGCGGCCATCAGAACTTCGCGGTTACGCTGGGCCAGTTTTCTTTCCGCTGAAAGCACTGATGTCGCAGTCAGCCGCATGGCATTATGGATAATTTTTGCTAAGGAACCTACCGTTCGATGAAAGGGTATGCGAGCGAAATAAAGTGCAGCCAGCAGCAAAAAAATCCATATCATCATGGATAAGAAAGGATTTGACGTGATACTCAACATGTTGGCAATTGGCATGCCCACCTCCGTTCAACCGCTATAAAGAAAAGATTGGAATTTTTATTATTTTTTGGAAGCGCAGTATTTTTTGCAGCTATTTTCCCAATAAGCCGCATTAAATGATGGAATATTGGGTAAGAAAGGCGTAAAGCGGTCCATCCTATGAAAAAAATGTTGAATCTAAATTTCGTGATGATGGTTACTTGGCAGCAATTTTCTGCTTTTGACCTAAAAATTCTCCATCAAAACAAGAATACCCATCTCATCTTAATCGGGCTGATTTATATATTCTTCGTAACTTTTAGGAATCTTGTAATACTGATCCGGGTCCTGCAGCAGAGTTTCCAGTCTGATGTGGTAATATGCGATATGGCGGTGCTTATTTTTTTCATTTCCGAAGTACTTCAGCGGCAGGCCTTCGAGTTCAGCGATTTTCTTTTCAAGTTTTTCCTTTTCGGCGGCAATGAATTCTTCCTGGGTGGGCGGCCGATTTTTTTCGGCTTCCTCAGCTTTCAGCTTCGCTTCGCTTTGCTGTTTCTCTAAAATTTCGTCAGCTTCTCTGGTTAGGTCTTGTATCTGTTTTTGCTCCGATTCAGTCCGCTTTTTATCTGCTTCTTCAACGGGCTGGGATGTCGGAGGTTCTGTTTGAACTTCGTAATCTTCCCCGTTTTCTGGGGGTTGATCACTGTAATGCTGTACGCCATTTTCATCGGTCCAGGTATAAACCTTAGCATTCAGAATTGTAACACACATCAAGGTTAATAGTGAAATGATAAGAATATTTAGTAGTTTCATTCGTCCTCCTATTCTTTTTCCTCGACGAAGGATTTTAACATATCGCTTTGAAGCGTACTGATTTTATTAAAATTTACACCAAAACCTCTTGCAGTGCTCCAGACAATATTCCCGGTAAACAAGATCGGTTGGGGACGGTTGGGCAGGGAGAAGTTTAGCTGCAATTCCCTGCCAACGGGAAATCGTGTATCGGCTTCAATGAAGACACCGCCGATACTGATATCCAATATATAGCTTTTAAAGTCACGATCCTGAATCCTGTAATTCGCTTTTATCAGGCAAGGTCTGCGGGCGCTTTCCCGCATCGAGGCTTCCGTTTCTTCTAAACTGACAGTTTTGGCTGGTAATTCCATTTGGGGTGCTTGGCTTAATTGCTCAAAGAGGATGATCTGCTGTTCTTCAGTCATTTCCACAATCAGTTTGTACAAATGGTTGCTGACCTTGTCCCCCAACAGCTGTCTTAATAGAATCAACTGCTGTTCTTTAGGCATGTTGCCGACCAATCTGAATAATCGCGTCGTAATACCGAATTTGCCTGTTGTGGGGTCAGGAGCAATCATGCGCAAACTCCTTTCGCTGATACCCCGTCCCGTATCGGCGGGGCTTTGGGGAGTATTTAATTGAAGCTACAGGAATGAAAATTCCCGGGCGTTTGGGGTGATTTCACTGCTTGCAGCCAATCTAAATCGGCAAAGAAATATAGCCACTTAAACACTCAATTTTCCAGTTTTGTTGAGTTGCCACATTCGAATTCTACCATTTTTTAAATAAATTTTAATAGTTTACCAGTAAAGTGTCAATAATAATTTTCCTAACCACACTCGTTTGCCATGACCATCCGCGTGCTATTATTTTTCCAATTCAAATTTTGCCTAAAAATTATCGTTTCCGAGGTGGGACAATCTGCAAGATTGTGAATTTGCATTTGATCATATATATAAATAATGCTGGGGGTTTCTTTCGATTACCGTCATATCGATTACACATCAGCGATCACCAGCAGAGCGTGGCTCTGGCCCCTTCCAGGGGCCTTCCTTATACCCCCAGCTCTGATGGTGGTCGCTGATTTTACGATGAGACCCATTGGATCAAGACAATTATGGTAAGAAAACAAATGACTGTCCGACAGGATAACGAATTGACACGAACCACCCTTTTATTTATTATTCCAAATACCCCCATGTTGGGGATCATTTAACCCATAAAAGAAGGAATTAGACCAATGAAACAGCTCCTCAAAACCGTATTCTATGACAAGCATGTCAATCTTGGTGCCAAAATGGTGGAATTTGGCGGTTGGGATATGCCGCTGCAGTATGAATCCGGCATTGTGCAGGAGCATTTATGTACCCGCAGGCAGGCGGGGTTGTTTGATGTTTCCCACATGGGCCGATTCATTGTCGGCGGGCCCGATGCCCTTGATTTTCTCCAGTATTCGCTAACCAACAATGCAGCCGCGCTGGAAATCGAAGAAGGCCAATATACGATGATTCCCAATGATAACGGCGGGGCGATTGACGATGCCTATTTATACCGCTTTGTTGAGAATGAATATCTGCTGGTGGTCAACGCTGCCAATCGTAAAAAGGATTGGGATCACTTGTTGACGTTCAAGGATAAATTTGGCCAAGTGGTGATTGAAGACCGCACCATGGACATGGCGATGCTCAGTTTGCAGGGACCCTCATCCAAAGAAATTTTATCCGGTCTCATGGATTCCGGACGACTGCCGGAACCTTTAAGAAACTATTTAAGCACCCTCTATATTAAAGGGAGCCGTGCTTTTGTTGCTCGTACCGGCTACACCGGCGAAGCGATTTGTTTTGAGCTCTTCATCGAACGCAAGGATGCCTTGATGATATGGGATTTGTTGCTCGAAAAGGGTGCCGTGCCGGTGGGCCTGGGGGCACGCGATACCCTGAGACTGGAAGCTGGATTACCACTTTACGGCCACGAATTGGGTCTGGATCCGGATGGCGCGGAAATACCGATTTTTGCCTGCGATTTGGCCCGTTTGGCAGTAAGCTTTTCGCCGCACAAGGGAGAATTTGTTGGAAAACATCTTTTGGTGAGACAATTCGAGGCCTTTAAAAAGATCGTCGACAGGGATTTTTCGTTATTGGAGCATCTGCCCTGTCTGATTCGACCCATTGAACTGACAGGCAAAGGCGTTGCACGGGCCGGTGCCGACGTGTATTGCGAACAGAAGAAGGTGGGTTATGTTACCAGCGGCACCATGGTCCCATATTGGCAAACTGAAGGTGTCGGGCTCTCATCCAATCAGAGCGGAGATCGAGAAATGAGGGCCATCGGACTGGCAATGATGGATAGCAATCTGGTTGAGGGTGACGAGATCGAAATAGACATCAGGGGTAAACGAGTTGCGGCCGTGATTGTGCCATATTTTATTCGAAACGAAGCCCCGCCGTATTGCTGGCCCATTAAAAATGATCAACGGCGGGAAGGGAAAAAGACGATCTGTGCCGGCAAGCAAATGACAGACAATGTCCGCACGCTGATTGAAAAGGCGGCTGCCAATACCCGCTGGCGGCAGGAGCAATGCATTAATTTGATTCCTTCGGAACAGACAGCATCAGCCATGGCTCGGCTGCTATCTATCACCGATCCGGCGGCACGTTATGCCGAACACAAACAGGTTAAGGCGTATAAAGAAGCGGACATTTTTTACTACCAGGGTACGGATTTTATTTGTGAAGTCGAATATCTGCTGACGTGCGAAATGCAAAGGTATCTGGAATGCACCGAGGTTGAAACGCGAGTGATATCAGGCCAGATGGCAAACTCAGCAGTTTTCAGCGCCATGGTGGACTATCTGAACCGAGCCGATCGCAAGAGCGAGCAGCGCAGAATTCGAAAAATTATGAACAACCATATCATCAAAGGAGGACATCTGAGCGCGCAACCCATGGGGGCATTGCGAGATTTTGTGATGCGTGATCCCAGACGGGAAAAACCTGCTGTGGTCAACTTCCCGGTATTGGCAGACAACCCATACAAAATCGATATGAAAGAGACCCGGAATTTGATTATCGAACACCGACCGGAGCTGATCATATTAGGCAAGAGTATGATCATTCATCGTGAACCGGTGGCTGAAATTCGCACAATCATTGATGAACTTTCACTGGACTGCATGCTGATGTACGACATGGCCCACGTTTTGGGATTGATCGGACCGCATTTCCAGCAACCCTTCAAAGAGGGAGCGGACATTGTGACCGGCTCCACCCACAAAACCTATTACGGCACGCAGCGCGGTATTATTGGTGTCAATTTTACCGAAGACGACTTGCGTTATGAGTTTTGGGAGGCTGTTCAGCGACGCTCGTTTCCGGGATCCATGAGCAATCACCATCTGGGAACCATGGTGGGCTTGCTTATGGCTGCTTATGAGATGAACTATTTTAAAGATGAATACCAGAAAAGCGTCCTGGCAAACGCCAAAGCCTTTGCCCTGGCCCTGAAAGAGTGTGGTTTGGCTGTTGCGGGCGACCCGGAGGTATCCTATACCGAAACCCATCAGGTCGTCGTTGACGTGGGCTATACCAGGGGACCTGAAATTGCCCGGCGCCTGGAAGACAACAATATTATCCTCAACTACCAGGCAGCTCCGGAAGAAGAAGGATTTACGGCTGCCGGATCCCTGCGAACCGGGGTGCAGGAGATGACCCGCTTTGGGATGGGAGAAGATGATTTTAAAGAACTGGCACAATACCTAGCAGATGTCATCTTAAGAGATAGCAATGTTAAACAGGAGGTGAGTTCCCTGCGCCAAAGATTTTTAGATATGCAGTACTGTTTCGCCGGCGCTGAATTTGAAGATCTGATGCAAACACTTCATAAATTGACCTGATATAGGGAGCTATCGATGGGACAGATTAGAATGACCGGAGAGATCCGTACCGACTATGATTGCGAAACCAGTGGTCTTCCTGCGGAAAGGTGGGCGGAAGCTGTTTTCAAGATCGGTGATGAGGAGATTGTCCTGGAAGTCAGTGTAGAAAAAGATATTATCATCGGCATTATGGCCGGTGAAGATACTTCTTGGAGGGGTACACTTAGGGGGCTGAAAAAAACGCTCAAAGGCGAAATCGAGGTAAAATAGGTGTATCCGTATATAAGTGCTCGCGGTTATCCTAATTGGGTCTGGTGACCGATGGTGTTGCCCGACTCGAACGGAATAGGTGAGTGCCGAAGCACTGAAATAATGATAGTGTTAAGACTTGAAATATCTTGTTAAATCCCATGACATTAAGAAAAATAAAAAAGATTGCGCAGTAATTCCACCATTTTTTCCGCCATCAACAAATGCCCCCGTTTATTGGGGTGAAGACCGTCTTCTAAAAAATATTTTCCCTGGACATTCCCATTTGTGCCAATAAAGGGGTGATAGAAATCTAGGCAGGCAATGTCGCTTTCCTCGGCCGCTACAGACAATGCGTTCACCAGTTCGGATAATTTGTTGAGACATTTATCCCATCCGGCGATGGGGGCCATCATAGTTTGTTGCCGAATGTTATCCATGTAAAGGGGCAAGGGTAGACCTACAATCGGGACAATATTCCGATACTGCGCTTGACAGGCCATGGCGAATACATTGGCCAGAATCAAATTGATATCAAGATCCCACCATAAATCGTTGGTTCCGCCCAATATCAGCACCAATTCCGGCTGATGTTGAACCACATCCTGGTAAAAACGGCTCAGCAGTCCGCCGCTGGTATCTCCTCCGATACCACTGTTGATGACGGTTACCTTAATATTGTTTTCGACCAAATGCGGCCAGGTGTAATTTTTTTCCAGGTCGGCACCTTCGGTGAGGCTGTCTCCATGGCATACCATCGTTCTCATAAATTTTCCTTACGCTTAGAAAAAAGATTTTTAATGGACCTGAGCAGCGGCTTGCGAATGTGAACTTTTAGAAGCAGATTCCCGGGTTTGCCGCCGCGTTTACCGTCCCGGCCCATTGCTGCCAGCCGAATCTGCTGACCGTCACGAATACCGGGGGGGATTTTTACCACCAGTTTTTTGGATTTATGGCGCAGATAGTAGGCATAAGGTCCTCCGTACAGGGCTTGCTTTGGATCCAGGTAAAGGTGATCGTGAACATCGGTTCCATCTTCGGGGAATTGGAAGCCGCTGATTCTTTGCAGTAGAAAACGGGATATTTTTCCGAAATTGCCGCCAAACGGTAAACTCGCATGATTTTGATGGCCGGTTCCCGTCACCGGACTGCCGGAAAAAAAACCTTTGGCAGAAAATCCAGGCTTCTTAAATTCGAACTGACGGTATCCCCGGCCATAAAATTCCTTGAAAATCTCGTTTGAGCCTCTCAATCCAAAATTCCTGGCCATTTCCTCAAAAATATGATTGATGTCCGAACCGCTAAATATATCCTGTTCGGAATAATTGTTTCTAAAATGCGTATAGGCCGAAGATCCGAATTGATTTTTCAAGGAATCATATTCACGTTTTTTTGCAGGATTTGAGAGAACGGCATAAGCTTCATTGACCTTTTTCATTTCTTCGACTGCACCGGTGTTATCTTTGTTGCGATCCGGATGGAACCTAAATGCCAGCTGCCGGTAGGCCTCCTTGATCTGCTTTGCCGTGGCGTCTTTATCCACTCCTAAAACTTGATAATAACCCTCTTGCACCATGGTCGTGTATTTCCTTTTGCCCACGCAAATTCATGGAATAATCAGCCATATATTAAGGATATCCTGTTGTAAGTCAACGCTAAATGCGTTTGAGTTTGTTATCGAAAATCCATGGTGTGCCTCTGATTTGGGGATATGCGATGATGAAAGATCGGTTTTATAAGCGTATATCTCATAATCATTAATTTTTCCGGTTGCAGTGTCTGGCTTCAGGAAGCAGGCCACTGCAAGAAAGAAATCGGCGGATATCCAGATCCGGGTCCAAATGGAGGAATTCCTGGTCAGAGATGACCGTATTTAGCAAATCCGGAGAGCACCAACCAGGCTTTGGCATCGAACTTCAATATCGGATTTTCGCACAGCCGGGCTGCCTGGGATGGGGAGAGGAGTTCAACTTCGATGAATTCAGATCCGGTGTTGCGGGCATTGGAGGGATTGCCGTCGCATTCAACATACACCATGACCACAGATTCATCGCTCATGCCGGCAGAAGAATATAGTGACGGACTGATCCCATTAAACCGGGTGATTTCCAATCCCGTCTCCTCTTTAAGCTCACGCCGGGAAGCCTGCTCAATGGTTTCCCCGGCATCGATCAGACCCGCGGGGAATCCATATTCAAAGTCCGCCAGCGGTATCCTGTATTCTCTGGTGATAACGATTTTATTTTCGGCTGCGTGCAATGGAACAATCACCACGGCATCGGGCACCGCAAAATTTTTGGTGATGCATTTCGGCTCTTTAGCACGGGAGACGACCTGCCAAGATCGGTTGAGACCGGTTCGGTCGACATAGGCAACTTCAAACAGGTTCAGCCATTTTAAATCCGTGAGTTTGAGCGAGCTTCTGATTTTCACCATCATGTCCTTTATGTTCTGTATTTATCAATATAATAAAGGGTTGCACCTACGGGCGCAAATGAGAGAAACAAAATGTTGAGCAGTGGAATCAGAAAAAGAATGCCAAATCCCAGGTGAAAGGAAAGCGTGCTCGTTAATAGACGGAAGCGTTCTTTGAAAAAATTGCTGCCACCATGGGATTTTATTCGGCTCCCGAATACCGCCTGTCACAGTTTTTTCGGTAATTTTAGACATCAGATCCATGATGAAAACACTGAAAAAAATTTGAGAAACCAGGTAAGACAAAACAATCGCACAACCGACTAAAACTACCGAAAGCAGCCAAGAAAACAGATACCACAACCATATAATCCACTGACTTTCAGGTTTACTCCACATGAGATTTAATATCTCTTGATGGTAAACGAGAATCAAGCCGGCGGTAAGAATCGTGATGATGGCTACCACCATAAATCGAATAATCCCTAACCATAACAATTTTGGGGTTTTCAGCCCCAAACTCAATCCCCGTAGGTTATATTTTATGCCGCTAAATAGGTTCATACGCTAAATTCCTGACCCGGAGAAACCGGAAAAAATTGCTCAATTTAGATTTAAGTGCCTACTGAAAGCGTCGATAATTGTCAACATGCATCCTGCTAAATCCGTGAATTGGCGCTTGTGATCAGCGTCGGTCTAAAGTATATTATTGATTTTACCGATGTAATCCTTAATATGCCCCGTCCTGAATCGGTTGACGAACTTCAAGAATATGGGGTAATTTCGCAAAGATGATTTTATTAATTCAACTTTGTCATGTTTATCTTAGGTTCAGCTCATTTTCTCAATTAAAGTTACAACCTTTTGAAATTTGAATTCAATATTGCGCCCTGATACTGTGACAACGTGTAATTCATATTAACGACACCAATTAAGTAACATGGAAAAAGAAAAGGATCGCAAAAACGGTTTTAATTCAGTCGGTTGTGAGTCTCACCATACGGACAAACGCCGTGGAATTGATCGCAGAACCGATAACAAAGCGCGTTTAAAGTATTTGTTTTTCAATGGCCGCAGAGAGCGTTCTCGACGTGACGATGACATGGGCAAGGCGATTATTTTCGACCTTTACAACCAGAAATTATTTTTGGCCATCACCGCCATCCTGACATTGAGTATTACGGACGCGGTGTTAACTCTGGTTATCATTCAAAGGGGTGCCAGAGAGCTTAATCCGGTGATGGCATATTTTCTCGAACACGGAACGCTGACCTTCATCGTTGCCAAGTACGTCTTAACTAGCATCGGGGTGCTCATTCTGCTGATTTTTAAAAATGTTTTTCTCACCAAAATTAAAATATATACCCATTCCCTTTTCCCCTGTGTGATCTTTGTTTTCATTGCCGTAGTCGCCTGGGAACTCTTCATTATTTATTATTCACCTTGAGATGAATACAACTCTTCAATATTCGTTCTAAAATATTCAATCATATGATGATGGCGGAAATATCCCAATGTTTCGCGGATTACAACAGAATGAGTAAAAGTATTTCCGATGGGCTTAAGTACCCACATCTTCCCAATGAATGTGCTTTATCTCCTTTGAATTGCGGCGATAGATCGTGACCTTTTGGGTGCTGAACCAATCCGGCAATACATGGAGCTCCTTGGCATCACGGTTTCGATAAAGATACTGTTGGTGAAAATGACCCATGAAAATAACATTGACGTCCTCGGCAAATCTGGCCTGCGCAAAAGCTTCAACTTCCGCTTTGGGCAATCGCAAACGGAATTTGGTATTCGTTTTTTTTAATCCTTGCTTAAGTGATATTGTGATTTTCGGGCCGAAAGGCAACCGGCAGATGATAAATTTTGATACTTTATTTTTAGCCAGTTTCCTGAAAGCCAGATAATTTTTATCTTTGCGATTGATTCGATCGCCGTGCACAAAAAGAGCTCCTGTGGCATCCCTTCGCCAGGCATTCATAGAGCACCATGTAAAGTCCGATGCTCTTTCATTTGCCAGGTAATACTCATGGTTACCCTCCATATAACCGATGGTGCGATGGCTTTTCTGTCTGCGACACCAGGCTATAAAATCCCGATGGATTTTTTCCTCATAGCGTGGCAATGCAATCCACAGTTCGAAAATATCACCCAGAAAGATCAGATCCTGGCTATTTCTCTCAAGAGATTCAAGCATCTTGAAAAAAACCGCATAATTTCCTGTGGCTTTGCTAATGTGGGCATCCGTGATGATGATCATTTCATTATCCATACGCTAAAAGCTATTCGGGATGATAACCCCAATAAAGGTCACATCGACGCCGATGGATATTGCAACGAAACATCCACCGGCTTTGAAAGAGATCCTTTGTATTGGTTCTAGAACTGAAATTATTATCAGCCTTAGCGGTATAATATGGTTTCACATGAGCGAATTCCACAGATAAAAGGTTGCATAAGCTTCCCAGTTTTTCCAGCGCCTTGAAAATTTATAGATTTCATCGACTGCAGGCTTTGCACTCAAGCGCAATTGACGTTGTATTGCATTTTGAAGACCGACATCATCGACCGGAAACGCGGTGGGATCCTTTAAACATCGCAAACACACATATTCAGTCGTCCATTTTCCAACTCCATGCAACCGCATCAATTCTTTTTTTACTAATTTGAAGCTATCCTTTTTCAGTAAAGCCTTTTTGCTTAAGATCCCATCCCTCATTTTTTTTGCAATCTCGATAACATACTCCGATTTTTTTTCGGTAAATTGTAATTTTCTGAATCTACTCACAGTTTGTTTTGCAATCATTTCCGGGGTTGGAAACAGGTAAAAGACCCGGTCATCAATGTGAAACCGTTCACCAAAAGATTCCACAAAACGCTTTTTCAGAGTGTAAGCAAAGTTAAGATTGATATGCTGTCCCATGACGGCCCAACATGTCGCTTCAAACAAATCTGGAATAGACACGATCCGAAGGCCATAGCATGTATCTGCAATGTGGTTTAACACAGGATCACTTTTTGCCATTTGATAAAATGGTTTGAGGTTGGTATCCAGGTCAAACCAGTTCCAAACATATTTTGCAACTTTAGCGCGGATGGATTTTTTGGGACGTTTCGTAAGAAATTCGATAGAAAGAGATTTTTTGTTCTGGAGCTGGATTTTGAGCAATATGGGATCATCCTCAAATTTTAATGCTTTATATAAGGTCTTCTGGTTAACCAGATGGCAGGGTTCTGCAGGGGACCTGGCCAGAAATTTCAGGCATTTGCCAAAGTCAAAGTCCTTGGGTAGTCTTAAAAAGACCGAATTTATCCCGTCATCCCAATGCTCGACCGGAAAATCCGGGAAACACCTTTTGCAGGCACGATAGCCGTTAAATTCAGCCTGTCCGGCGGTTTTAAAATGAACAATATTATCCGGCAACGGTGCTTTCGCCGGACAAGAAGGCCTGCAATAAATCTTAGTGGTTTTTACACCGATGAATTGTCTTTTATTCATCTTGATCGTTTTTTAACGTATAAGGGCATGCAACGATAAATTCAAAGCGTTTAAACTAAACTTGACTTGGCCGGGATAGAAGTTATTATATTAAAGCTTTCAAAGAAGAGTGCTGATCCCCCTGTTCGTTAGGATAGAGTGAGATCACCGGGCAAAGCAAACAATGTCCTGCCGACTTTACCAGGCTAAGGCCGTTAGACGTTCATTCCAATAAGGAAATAATTAAAAGGAGTAATGATGCCGATTTATGAGTACCAATGTAAAGCCTGCTGTCACTGTTTTGAAGAGCTGACCCTGTCCGCCAGCGAACCGCGTCCGAAATGTCCCGAATGCGAGTGTGCGGATGTGGAAAAGCTGATGTCAGCAGGCTGTTTCAGGCCCAGCGGGATAGCTACCGGATCGGGTGGCTTTACCGCACCCTCCTGTAAGCCGTCCGGCTGAGGGATTTGACCGTATTCCTTAGGTTAAGGAATAAAAATACCACTTTTCAGTCATTAAAGCTTCAGACTGTCTCCAGGTTTCATTACTGTCACTTTGGCGGCTGTCTCTTTTTCCACTCGGTTAGCCCAAGCCTGGGGATCCTGCTTGATTACCTCAAAGGTATCGTAATGAATGGGAATTACCTGCCCGGGTTCGATGAGTTTTACGGCGCGTAGAGCGTCATCGGGCCCCATGGTGAAGTTGTCCCCGATGGGTAATATCGCCAGATCGACGCCTTCCTCCCCGATGAGTTTCATGTCATAAAACAGCCCGGTGTCGCAGGCGTGATAAATCTTTTTGCCATCGATGTAAAACAAAAAACCACAAGGATTGCCTCCATAAGAGCCGTCCGGCAGCGCTGATCCGTGCTGGGCCATGGTCAATTTGACCCGCCCCCAAGGGTAATCAAATCCGCCTCCGATATGCTGGGGGTGGACGTTATCGACACCCTGGGCTGCAATCCAGTTTTGTATTTCAAAGTTTGAAATCACCATGGCTCCGGTTCGTTTTGCAATTGCTACACTGTCGCCGACATGATCGCCGTGGCCGTGTGATATTAAAATATAATCAGTTTGAACCTCATCGGCTTTCACCGGAGAGAGGGGGTTGCCGGTTATAAACGGATCTACCAGCAGCCTGGCTTTATCGGTTTCAATTAAAAAACAGGCGTGACTGTACCAGGTGACTTTCAGTGACATTTGAAACCTCCTTTATAAAGGGTTTTGGCTAAGATATTTGTCTGGGTTAATCGGTTCAACGTTCAGGGTTCCCGGTTAAAGAACCTTAAAAGATGAATCCTAAATGGATTTCATATCAATGGGCCCGCAAGGCTGTTACACCCCATGGGTGAAAGAGGTCAATCCGGACGTCGTGTCGAAACATAGGCGATGTCTGGATATGACAACCTCTGAACCCGGAACTCTGAACCTCTCAACCTAGGTATAAATTTGATGGCGATTGAACCCATATAACACAATATTCTGCTATCGAAAAGTACCTCCATGAAGGTTCAAAGGTTCTGGGTTCAGAGTTCCTAGGTTCAAGTTATATTTAGTCAACCAAATACCATCACCCTTATTTCAGAGGAAATTGAATTGCATCACCAGAACTAATTGAGAAGCTACGCGTGCTGCCATTCGAGGCGTTATCAAGTGATGGGTAAATTACGAGCAATGTCGATAGAAGAAATTCAACTCTGAACGGTGAACCTTGAACCTCTGAACCTATTCATTCAGCGTTGCATGCTTTTCTTTCACCAGATAAATAGATGGCAGGCTGAGGATCGTTACTGCGCCTTTCAGCACAACATTGGCATAAAAAATGGACCAGACCACGCTATGCGGCAATACAAATCCGAAAGCGATCCAACAGAAAATCATGCTGTCGAGTGGGATGCTAGCGGCATTGCTTGCGAGAACGCGCAACCACTGGTACCTTTTCGTGATGCGACTTTGCCACAGATGGTAAATTTCGGTGTCGAGGAGTTCGCTGAAGATCTCGGCAATAATGCTCGCGGTGACAATTCGCCATACCGGCCCCAGGATTGCCGAAAACTCCATGCCCAAACCCCAGGACGGATCCTGGGGCAGCCAGGCGGTGAAATGGAAAAAAAGCGCCATGAAAAGGTTAAGGGCCGCCGCCAAAATTATCACGGTCTGTGCGGCCTTCTTCCCGAGGCGTTTGTGGATCAGATCCCGAATGGTGAATGTCAGCGGATAAACGAAAGTGCCGGCGTCCATACTGAAGCCGGCAAGCAGAGTGATTTTCAGGCTGGCAATATCAGACAGCAGTTGCGCGGCAACATAGATAGAAATGACAACAATCCCAGCGGTTGGAATGGGAGCGAGATGTTTCTGATCGGAGGCCAAAACAATTTATCAAATTATATAAATTTTTCTAATTTGGCATCTTTTTTCAGCTTATCAACATACTGAACAGCCTCTTTTTCAATTTTTTCCTGTTTCATGCGCTGCATAATTTTGTCTTTGACATCTGCATAGGCCAGTGTTTCTTCGGGTTTACTATCGAAAACTTTAATTAAATGGTACCCAAAGCGGGTTTCCACAACTTCACTGACCTCGTTGGGTTTCAAAGCCAGGGCAGCCTCTTCGAAAGGTGGGACCATCTGACCGCGTCTAAAATAACCCAAATCACCGCCTTTGGTACTGCTGGGACCTTCGGAGTATTCTTTGGCCAATGCGGCAAAATCGCCACCGTCTTTCAATTTTTGTTGAACCGCCTCAATTTTTTTTCGTGCTTCAGTTTTTTTGGCTTCATCGGCCTTGGCGTCGACTTTGATTAAAATGTGACTGGCCTTTATCTGTGCGGGCTGCTTAAAAAATTGGGGATTCTTGTCATAGTATGCTTTGCTTTCCTCGTCGGTTATCACGATTTTGCTGGTGATTTGCTGATCAATCAGATCCCGGATAGAAAGCCCGCGTTTGATCTGCAATTTAACTTCATCCTCGGAGAGGTTCATCTTGCTTAAGGCATTTTTATATTCGGTTTCATTGGGAAATCTTTTTTTAATGGTCGCCAACTGATCGTCAACTGTCTGGTCGGTGATTTTAATTCCGGCCTTTTGGCTTTGCTGGTATAGAATTTCACGCTCAATAAGGCTATCCAGGATATTATCTTTCAGTGTCGCCATTTGATCGTCGGACACCTGCTGTCCCTGTTGTGAAACCCGATCAAGTTGAATATTTAATTCCTTGGTGTATTGTTCCATGGAAATGGCGACTCCATTTACCAGGGCGGCATTTTTTTCTGCAGACTGTTTTTCCTGTGCCATAGCCGGGAGAAAAACCAGGATCAAAGCGAAAACGGCAGCAATTTGCCAGAGTCTTTTTGTGTTCGTATACTTCATGTTTGTGAATCCTTTCAAGGTTGAGGAAAAAAAAGGACTCCATAGAGTCCATCCCTTTATTTCTAAAATTCTACGCCGTATGAACCGGATCAAGTTCGCGATCAGGTTGAATCCATATTTTTTTGTGGTGAATAATTATTTTTCTAATTCTAACACAGAAAATTTTTATTTCAATGGGGAAATTTCAAGGAGATATCATGCCGGCTTTCTTTAACAGCAGATTCCATTCGGCATCAACCATTTTTTGTATTTGCTTGATGTCCACGTCTGTCAGATGGTTAAATCTACCCTGATCGGCCAGGTATTCTTTCACCTTACGATCACCCCTGAAATTCAGGGTGTAGTTAACGCCATCCTCTACCTCGTACAAGGGAAACGCGTTGGCCTGGACTGCAAGCCGGGCGATTTTAACCGACATTTCGGATCCGATTCGCCAACCTGGGGGGCAGGTGGCCAGGACATGGATAAATCGGGAACCGCCTTTCAATTTTGCGGCTTTTTCAAACTTACGGATCATATCTTCGGGGTAGCCGATGCTGGCGGTGGCGGCATAGGGGATGCGGTGAGCGGCTAAGGCTTCGACAATATTCTTTTTGCCTGTTTTTTTCCATTTTTCAGCAGGTGTGGTGGTCGTTCGAGTACCGTAAGGCGTGGCGGAGGAACGCTGAACGCCGGTATTCATATAGCCCTCATTGTCATAGCAGACAAAAATACAATCTTCGTTACGTTCCACGGCTCCGCTCAAGGACTGAAAGCCGATATCAAAAGTCCCGCCGTCGCCCGCCCAGGAAAGAACCGTGGTTTCAGTGTCGCCGCGCATGTCAAGGGCTGCCCGCAATCCGCTGGCAGCCGCTCCGGCAGTGGCAAAAGCCGTGTGTAGTATGGGAACCTTCAGGGCGCTTTGAGGATAGGGTCCGGCGATGACCCCCCAGCAGCAGGCCGGGATGACCACCATGGTTTTTTCACCCAGGGCCTGGAGGGCAAATTTCATGGCTATGGTCGCACCGCAACCGGGACAACCCAGATGACCCGGGTTCATCAGATCGTTGTGCTTTAGAATACCGGAGTTTCTACTATTCATACGAACCTCAGAATTATTTGCGGTCACATTCTTTGTAAGCCAACATTCCATCATTCCAGTTTTGAGCGATGCGAACTAGCTGGGCTTTAGTTGCGCCATGATTCAACGATCTCCTGATTCAAACCGATCCAGACACTTTCCTGATCGGGAGTCGAATTTTTTTTGGTTTCGTCGTAGATTTCAATCAGGGTATCCGGTGTTATATCGCGGCCGCCTAAACCGGCCACGTATCCGAACACCCGAGGATGCCTATCAAGGTTGCACAGGGCGGCACGAATTTCCTGTGCAAAAATACCGCCGGCGCCGAAAGAAACATTTCTGTCAATGACTGCGATCTTTTTAGCCGCCCCTAAGTGCCGGCAAATAAGATTTGCGGGAAACGGTCGAAACAACTTAATTTTGAACAGACCGACATTCTCACCCCGTGATCTGAGATGGGCCAGCACCTGACGGCAGGTGCCGGTCACCGTTCCGGTGGTGACCATGATGATGTCGGCGTCCCGGCACTGGATGGCTTCAACCGGGCCGTAGGTTCTATTAAAAATAGCTGCAAATTGTTCTTCTATCTTTCCCAAGCAATTCAGGGCCTCTTGCATGGCCATCTGGGTGTTATAGCGCATTTCCATGTAGGCGGCGGGAGTGACCAGTTGATTGAGAGCGCAGGGATTGGCGGTATCCATCTTGAAACGGGGGGACGGGGGTGGCAGAAAGCGATCCACCAGCTGCTGGTCCGGAAGATCGATGGGTTCAAAGGTATGGGAAAGATAAAAAGCGTCCATGATCACCATGACCGGCAGATTTAGCGTTTCGGCCAGGCGAAAGGCCTGCAGGGTAGTGTCCAACACCTCCTGGCCGTCTTCACAGTAAAGCTGAATCCAGCCGGTGTCTCGCTGAGCCAGGCTGTCGGTTTGGTCCGTCCAGATGTTCCAGCCCGGTCCGAGAGCCCGGTTGACTTCGGCCATGACAATCGGCAATCTGGCTGCCGAAGCCCAGTGCAGCAGCTCATGCATGTAGGCCAATCCATGAGAAGAAGATGCCGTGAAGGCCCGGACGCCACCGCTGGCAGCACCGATGACGGCCGCCATGGCTGAATGCTCGCTTTCCACATTGATGAAACGTGCATCCAAGGTTCCATCCGAGCAATACTCGGACAAGGCCTCCACGATATGAGTTTGAGGAGTGATGGGATAGGCGGCGATCACCTGGACTCTAGCCAGGCGTGCGGCTTCAGATACCGCATGACTGCCCTCTAATACCCTTTTCATATGATTTCCTCCTCCAGCGCCATGGCATTGCGAGGGCATTCCGTGGCGCACACTCTAATACCCTTTTCATATGATTTCCTCCTCCAGCGCCATGGCATTGCGAGGGCATTCCGTGGCGCACACCCCGCATCCCTTGCAGTAATCCAGGTTGATTTTCCGACCGGCATTGTCTAAAAATACCGCCATTTCCGGGCAGTAAAGCCGGCAAAAATCACAGGCATTGCAGATGCCGCAGTTAAAACAGCGCGCAGCTTCCTTTTTAGCCTCCTTGTTTTCATATGTGGCGGACATTTCCTCAAAGGACCGAATGCTCGGATCGGCTTTCTTGGAGGGCGGGGTCACCCTGGGGGCGGACAGGAAATAGTCACTGACAATTTCATCATAGCCGACAATATGCGTATTGCGATATTTGCGATCCTGGTCCAGGTAGGAGTCTACGGACAGTGCCGGTCCGGCGCCTACCCGGCAGGCAGCCAAACGATTGTCAACGGCATCAAGGCCTTTTTCGAAATGAGTGTCCAGGACCATGGCCGCCTGTTTGCCGGATGCAATGGCATCGGCCACACTCTTAACCGGGCTGGCGAGATCTCCGCCAAAAACGATGGGTACTTCCTGCTCGACCAACCGGCAGTGGCTTAAATCAAGGATTTTAAATTCCTCTGCGCTTTGAAGCTGCCAGATGGATTCGGCTTTGGCACCGACGGCAGCAAAAATGCCCTGAACGTCTAGTTTTTCTGTCTTTTCACCGTCCGGGATGACGCTTGCCCGGCCGCCGATTTTCTTTTGGTCGATTTTCATTTGCTGCAAGGTGAGGCAGTAATCCGGTAGAGAAGAAGAACCACCGGCAGGGCGCTCCTGAATGCGGATGGGGGCGACAAGTTGCATGATTTTCACCCCTTCTTTTACTGCCATTTTCACTTCCGGTTTAAAGGCCGGCATATCTTCCAATCGGCGGCGATACACAATCAGCGGCGAGGCTCCCAAGCGAACGAGGGAACGTGCGACATCGATGGCGGTGTTGCCGCCACCGATTATCGCTACGGTTCCACCAAAAGACACTTTTTCTGCCGGATTTAGATTGCGAAGAAAATCCAATCCATCCTGCACAAGATCGCCGCCTTGAATTTTAAGGGTGATGGAGCGCTCATAGCCGCAGCCGATAAAAAGCGCGCTATATTCTCTGCGTATTTTTTTCAATAGGTTCTCGGTAACCGGCGTTTCACAGTGAATGGTCACGCCTAGATCCTTAATGCGGCTTATTTCAGTATTGAGAACATCCCGAGGCAGGCGATAGATCGGGATACCCCGGCGCAGCAAGCCGCCGGGTTCGGATCGGGCTTCAAACACGTCACAGCCATAACCCAGGCGTGTCAGAAAATAGGCGGCAGCCAGCCCGGCCGGGCCTGCCCCGGCAATGGCCACCTTTTTGCCGTTGGCAGGTTTCATATGGAAATCAGCGGTTTTTCCGTTTGCGATAGCAGTATCGCCCAGAAATCGTTCCAGGTTGTGAATCGCAATCGGTTCGTCCATATTTGCACGGTTGCAGGCACTTTCGCAGGGGTGAAAACACACCCGTCCGCAGATTGCCGGAAACGGGTTTTCGCTTAAGATCGTCTGCCAGGCTTCTTTCAACAACCCAGATGACGTCAGCATTTCGATGCGGGCGATATCCTGACCCACCGGGCAGGCCGCACTGCACGGTGCGGTTTTTTCGTCAAATTTGGGATGGAAAAAGCGCCAGGAGCCGGTTTTGTTCACATGGGTCGAAGTGCTGGAGTGGGGGACGAACAATGGTATTTGGTTAAAAGATAAATCATTCATTGCTGATTCCTTGAAACTGCACACTCTCATAGGCATCTTTTGCTGCCCTGACATTCTGCTCCGGTTTGACGGCAATGTCCTCTTTAATGGCATCTGAAATCATTTCCAGGGGTGGCATCTCCATCATGCGGCTGAATGCGCCGATCATGGCTGTATTGATAATGGGATGAGTGCGCGTGCCCAGCCGGTTTTGGATGGCAATGCCGGTGGCATCGACCCAGGCCAGGTGGAAACCGGAGAAGACTTCCAGATTTTCGGGTTGGACCGAGGCGTTAACCAGGATCCAGCCCCCCGGTTTAAGCCCGGCGGTGACATCCACTAATTCCAGCAATTTGACATCCTGTACCATCACATGATCCGGGGTATACACGTTGCTGCGGATCAGAATTTTTTCCTTAGCCAGGCGCAAATAGGCTTCCACCGGTGCCCCTCGTCTTTCCACGCCAAAGACGGGAAAAGATTGAACCCAACAACCGGCGCTGAAAAAGGCTTTGGCCAACAATATTGAGGCTACCACCGTTCCCTGCCCACCACGTCCGTGAAAACGTATTTCCTGCATATGTTACCTTGAATCGTGTTTCATTTAAAACGGCTCACCGAGGGGGCTAAGTCCGTCGAATCGTAACACTAAGTTTTTTCCTATCCGAAAATCAGGGTCCGTTAGATTGCCGGGGATGTTTATCCTCAATAAACTCACCATTTTCGATTTGTCTGGATTTCAGATTTTTTCCGCTGTCGAACTGCATTTTCACCTGGATACGATTTTTGCAGCCAACCCCGAATATTTCTTTTTGTAAGGAATAAGTTACGCTGCCGTTATTTTCGAAATTTTGCATCAGTTCCCAGGATTTATTAATAAAAAGGTGAAATTGCTCCCGACATTCATTGCAGCGCACATTCAAGAAAAAGCCGTCTGATGAGGATTTGGAAGTGTCTTTCCCAAAAATTTTACCGGTCAGTTTTTTAAACATCGCTAAGCCTCCATTAATAATAAAGAGAATGGCTGTTTGGCAGGCTTCTTGACCTGTTTTTTTCCTTACTAGGTCACGAATTTATGTTATTGTCAAGGAAGAGATCATTGAACGTCAGGCTTTTAAAAAACGGATTTTATGTAATGAATCTTTCGCCTTAGTCGACTTACTGGTGCCAAATAGGCGGCCGATATGTTCCAGCTGATTTGTGAATTTTTAGGTACAAAAAAGCTCACCCTCATCGGGCCATCTTGAATTCGAATTGCCAAGCCGGATTGTCCGAATACAACTATTGGGGTTGAATTTGACAAAGTCGTCAATTATACCTACTCTCACTTAACCTAAAATAATTACAGAAAATTTTTATTAAAAATCATAGCTTTGATTGAGAGCTCACCGAAGGAATCAGGAGAAGAAGGTAATGTCATTAAAAGATCTGTTTCGTTTTCCGGCATCCCTGCTGTCTCGACGCATTGCATTTTGGGTTTTTATCAGCGTCATCGTGATCGAAACCCTGATTTTTATCCCTTCTTACAAAAACCGTGAAAAAGAACTTCTTTTTCAATTGAAAGAAATTTCTGCCGCACGGATCGCGTTAATGGTTAAGATCGCAAAGCCGGATGCCTCGGACAGCGAGCTTTTTCAGCATGTTAAAGAGCTCCAGGATAGCAAGATGGTTGTCGGAGGGATACTTTACAGATCTGACGGGGAAAAAATCGGTGCCTTTGGCAAAATGCCTGAATTGCAAATTGACCATGTCAAACCTGCCGGGTTGACCTTCCTCTTAAACGGGGACGGGTCCTACTATGACATCGCCTCACCGGTGAAGCTTCAAAGAGACTATCGGTTGATCTTGCGCCATGATTCATCCTCTGTAAAGCAGCGCCTGTTTGCCTTTTTTTTGCGAATTGCTGGGCTGGTGGTGATCATTTCGCTCGTTGTTACTGTTGGTACCTGGCTCACCCTGCGATGGATGGTGGTTAATCCTATCCTGGATTTGAGACATGATCTCCTTCGAGCCGGTGAGTCATTGAGCAAAGACAATCAAACCCCCGATTTTTATTCCGTCAAGGTTCAACGCAACGATGAGTTGGGTGAAGTGATCGGTGCATTTCGTCAGATGTACCGTCAGATATCCGATGCTATCAACGAAAGGAAAAAAGCAGAGGAGGCCTTGCTGGAAAGTTTTCAACAGGTTGAAGCCTACTCGCAGGTACTCAACAACGAGCTGGAAAAAGGCAGACTCATGCAGATTAATTTTTTACCCGATCAATTGCTGCAAATGCCGGGCTGGGAAACCGCCGCGTTTTTCAAGCCGGCCCGTCAGGTAGCCGGTGATTTTTATGATATCTTTGAGCTTCCCGGGGGCAGCATCGGCTTTGTGGTCGCCGACGTGTGTGACAAAGGTGTGGGGGCCGCGCTTTTCATGGCACTTTTTCGCAGCCTGATCCGCGTGTTTTCGGGACAAACTTCCATGGACGGATTGCCGGTAACCTGCGGTGAAAACCTGCTTGATGAGCCTGCCCGGTTTGCAGACAGCCCATCTTTGGATCCAACACACGTCACAGCTCTGAAAGCCGTTAAACTCACCAATAACTACATAGCGTTAAATCACGGTGATCTTGCCATGTTCGCCACGTTATTTTTCGGGATACTAGATCCGGATTCCGGCGACCTGAGTTATGTTAACGGGGGACATGAGCCATTATATATTGTGGGGTCCGCCGGAGGTGTAAAAGAAAATCTTTCGTTCACAGGGCCAGCGGTGGGAATCGAACCGGAAATCGAGTTTAGGATTCAGCAGACTCATATGGCGCCGGGAGACCTTCTGTTGGGATACACGGATGGCGTGACAGAAGCAGGCTCATCAGACGGTGCATTTTTCACCATGGAGCGGTTGGTGTCAATAATAGAAACACCGTCATCCACAGCCGCCGAGTTGCTTGATCGAATCGCAAGCAGCCTTCAGGAGCACATTGGCGGGGCCGACCAATTTGATGATATCACCCTGTTGGCCATCAGAAGGATTCCCTGAGCTTGGAATCAATGAAAGAGTGCATATTATGTGGCATAACAACCGATCCGAGCACCAGGGGAATTTGGATATGAATAACTGGATACCATTTGCCGACGGAGAATATATGGTGGAGCAGGCTTTGCTCATGGCCGGTGAAGACCGGGCAGTTTCAGTTGAAAATGTCATTGTCGAAGTTTATTCCGACCAGCGGGGGCAGCGCTATTTAAGGGGACGGGGACGAGTTCGTAACATCCTGATGGTCGAGCTTCTTGAAGACAGTGACGATCTGGACTTGCTTCTGGATTTCGGAGAGGAATTCAAATTTCTTCTCAAGGTACCGAACCTTCAGGTCGGCAAGGTGTTTTCGCCGGATGTCAAATCAGCTCTGCACTTTATTCCTAAAAATCCCTGGCATCAAATTCAACATGCCGATTTTGAAGATATAATGTCCAGACTCCATATTCTTTCCGATTGAATCAATTCAATCTAAAGACGCAATACCGGACTGAACGTTTATTTTTTAGGCAACTCTAAGCCAATAGTTTTCTTCAACGGATTTCCGGTGTTTTCATATAAGCCTATCCCTATTAAGATTTAAGAATCTGATTCTTTGCTCTGTTATATTCTTCGGTTGTAATCAAGTTTTTTTCATATATCCGAGCAAGTTCGGTCAGCTCGCGGATACTGACGGTTTCAGGATCTTCCAACTGAAATTTTGCCCCAGATGATGGATTTTTAATCGCTTTCAGGCCGTCATCAGGTTGGCCAAATTTAAGAGACGCCATTCCCCTGAGAAAACTGACCTCAAAACTCCTACCCTGAAAAAAGGAAGCATTTTCAATATCATGGAGCATTTTTTTCCCTTTAGATTTAATGCGCCGGAATATAAAAAAGCCTGACAGTATGAAAAGACCTGTTGCTCCCAGAAAGATCCATAAAATTTGCTGGGTGATACCCCGAATGAAAATGACCATCAATACTAAACCGACAATGATCAACAGGTGAAGAAACAGAATAATATGAGTCATTATTACAGCTTTAAACAGATTCTCACCTTGGTTTTTGTTTTTGTTGGCCATGGTCCTTCCAGCATTCGAAACTGCAGATCCGTCATGATCATGCGGGTGACATAGTTGCGCCTAAATTGAGCGACTTTTAACTTGATCTCGGCATCAATCTTCGCAAAAAATCGCTCAGCATAGGTTACACTGCCTATTACAAATGGATGGGGTCGATGTTGCCATGTTGCTTACCCTTAAACAACGCGGAAAGCCGGAGGGCTTCAGATTCTGTGTTGTTCCGCCGCGGACTTCACATTTGACGCCATGACTCTGAAGCCTTGCGACTTTTGCAACCTTAGGGCTAATAAAAAAAGCTACCACTCACTGGAGAGCTTTCGTGTTACTGTGCGCCAATTCGTATTTATTTTTACTGCTGCATCCATGCCAATATCCAAATGGATATCCATGTATTCCGAATAAATCTTGTTATACAGCTTTTTATCCTTGATGCCTCTTTTCTGCAGGGGCATGTCGGAGACCAGCATGATCGATCCGATAGGCACTTCGTAGCGGTAAGCCACCGAAAAAAGAGTCGCCAGTTCCATCTCAATGGCGAGGATTCTTTGTTTCCTTAAATAATCGATGAATTCTTCATCAAATTCCCACAACCGCCTGTCAGTGGTGTAGACAATGCCGAATCGGGGGGTAAGACCGACTTTGCGGACAGCTCCGATGCAATACAGGTTCACCGACGAGGCCGGTATGGCGGGAAACTCAAGCGGCAGGTAGTGTCGACTTGTGCCTTCGCCGCGGATGGCGGCTGAAGGAACTAAAAAATCCCCCACTTCCAGGATGTCGTCGATTCCACCGCACATACCCAGCATAATGACGGATTTGAGGTTGTCGAGATAGGCAAGACAATTGATGATAAGAGCCGCTTGAGGAGAGCCGATGCCAAAATCGATCAAGGTACAGTTCTTTTCCTTGGCATTGACGATCCGGAAATTACCTTCTGCGGACTTGCCTTTGGTTTTCTCTCTAAAGCGCTTGATATACTGTTTGAAATTGGTAATCAGCACATGATCACAAAAATCTTCAAGTTTACAGTTCGTGTATCTTTCCAATGTTTGCCGTATGTATTCGTGTTCCTTGAGCGACATCAATTTTTCCTTCTAAAAGCCCATCACATCA
Source organism: uncultured Desulfobacterales bacterium (assembly GCA_947259065.1). GTDB lineage: Bacteria > Desulfobacterota > Desulfobacteria > Desulfobacterales > JAFDCJ01 > JAFDCJ01. The sequence goes on along the minus strand of CAMYLH010000043.1, from coordinate 8,704 downwards.
ATGGCTTGTTTCAGTCTGCGGTCATCGATGGCTTGTTGCCGGCTGCGGTTGTCAATGGAAAAGTCTTCCGCCGGTATTTGCGGGAATATTTCCCGTTGTGCCTGATTGACTTTTCTTGCAAGTGGCGTGTTATAAAAAGCCAGTTTTATTTTACCGTCTTTTTCATATAACTTTAGCTTTATTCTGGTATTTGTTTGTTTCCAAGAGAAAATTGTTTGCTGATTTTTTGTCTTCAGTATGGTCAGCGGCGATCCGAATTTTTGAGTAAGATGATTTTTTGTCCGGTCAAAAACCTCAATTGAATCTACCGCAATATAAACAGCAAAGAATTTATCCTTGAAAAACCCAAAAATAACATTGGCTGTATCGATGCCGAATACGGTGTAAGATTTTTGCGGGTTCCGATAATAACTGACATCTCCCTTTTGAGAAAGTTTGCTTAATCCCGTCAAATCTGAGATATCAGCCCCCCAGTTAGTTCCCAAAAAACCTTCCTGCAAATCAGTCCCATGTAAAATACCAGCGCTGATAAACATTAAGACCAAACCATATAAAATTTGCTTGAATCTTTTCATAGCATCTTCCTGTGTTGAACTCTGACTCAATAGGGATGATACTTAAGCCTTAGCTCTCTGAGTATGGTTAAATACTCTTTTTGATGGACTAAACCGGTTTGCCTTTCGATATCCATCAAAGAAGATCTTATATAGGGCCTGATATCGATACCTTTTGAATTGAGCTCTTCATCGTTGGCTTTGTCCAGAATAAGAACACAGTAGTATGTCGTTAGGGTTCTTACCTTTGGATCTCTTCTCAATAGATAACTTCTTCCTCCCAAAGTATTTAAAATATAGCCTGCGTATTCATACATTATCTTCATTGAAGGGCGGCCCTGCATGGTGGAATGTCCTTCATCGTCCATAGTAAACCACATATAAAAGGTTCGCATGACCGATTCAATTACTTCAGACTCGTTCTGCAGCAATTGTTTGATGAGAAGAACTCTTTTTTTCCCCATAACCCGATAGAAATGGGCCACATTGCGAACAATATTATAAAGCGAGGACATTTCACCAGAAATCTTCGGTAATGTTGATGATAATTTTTTGATGGCAATTTGATACTGGCGATAGGTCCCCTCTTTAAATTTATACGATTGAACATATTCCTGGTCATCCATATAACTGAAAAAAGCCATCACATGGCTTTCAACCTCAGCGAAACTAGGCTGTTTTTTCCCCACAGCCGTTTCCCCTTCTAATTTCTGAGTTAATTCTTTACCTTCCTGTTGTGCCTCTCCGAAAACCTCCGCCAATTTACCTGGCCTAACGTTTTGCCCTTTGACGAGAGCCAGCTCTTGCCTGAGAGTGGCGATCTCCTGCCTCATTTGATCCGCTTCGTCCTGCCAGATCTTCTTCTCCTGCTTGACAGTTGTTTCAAGTTCGCTGGCATGCCAGCCGGCAAACTTGCTGTAAATAAAAAAGGCGCCCGCTACAATCACTACAACAACAACGATTATTTTAGCCGATCTATCCATTATTTGACTGAGGTTAGTTCCGATGTATCAGGATAGTTATGTTGATTCTAGAAAAATTGACGTTTTGAAATCACTTTGATCGACCTTAATAAAGCAGAAATGACCTTAAAAGGCAATAGTGAATGGGGAAGGGACTAATTAAATTCAATCTCTGCAATTGACTTAATATTCAAGAGCAAGATTTAATTCCAGATGCTTGATGACATATCTGTGGATAGGATTGGGGTCTTCAGCTTTGTTGGATCTCAGAAACGACATGCTC
>CAMYLH010000043.1:0-6882 GCA_947259065.1 uncultured Desulfobacterales bacterium | reverse complement strand
CCAACGAACCCGGTGATTAGGCGTCGGATTTTTTTTCAATTTTTTTTCCAGGAAGGATACTGAGATCAATACTGACCCCTTTTTCTGTAAGATAGTCCGAGTAGGAAAACTGTCGCTGCTCGATTCCAGCTCGGCGGCTGTCTGTATCAACCAAGATTGCGTGATTTTCCATAAGTGAGGATCTTTCCTCCTGTATACGCAAATGAGTTGCCATTTCATGAAAATCTGACAAATTACACCTCCTGTGGCGGCGGTAAAGCATATTCATGTACCAGAACATCTTTTTTGACTCTTAAAAAGGGCTCCAAGCAAAAAGCGTGCAAAATATTGACTTAAATATATATCGTTTAATATCAATTGATTATAATGGAAACCGTCAGTCTTTGCATACCATCTGTGAATAAAAGTACCCAAAATTTGTGTAAATTATTTCACAAAATGGAAAAGTGCTCGATTGATGATTGAGATGGTGCTGATGATTTAGAAAATTCAGGCAGGAGGCCTAAACTTGAAATCTGGCAGACTTATTCAAAGATGCATTAAACTTGATTGATGCTTCATTGAATCGGAATTTTCACATCGCTTCAACCGGACCGTCCGAGTTAAGCTAATTTCGACGGCGTTTCCGGCGCTCCTTCCATCGGTGTTTCCCCATTTCTTCCACATAGCTTACTGCTTGTAGCACTGCATTTAAGCTGAATGCTGGTATTTTTCGATTCTCTCCTACATAATTGGGCAGATATTTTTCCGAGCATGCCCGCAACCCTTTGCGCTTGCACACCAGATATGCAACACATCCGGCCTCAATTTCTTCACCGCTAATATTTAAATCCTCTCTTTCCGTCCACCACGCATAACGGTCAATTCCCAGATGGCCGCAAAAGATGTGTCCAAGCTCATGAACGAGGGATGAATACTTTTCTTCCAGGCTATGCGATTTATTCAGATGGATTAAATAGCTGGTATCTTTTTGAATGTTTAAATCTTTATACCGTTTTCGCAGCGCGGGTGTAATTCGGTCGGTGGTGCCCTTTGCATCGAGGATCAACGTTGTTTCACAGACAGCAATCCCCTGGAGAGAGCAGTTTTGCTGCGTATTCGAATAAACTTTACCAGACAATGGACTCCCGCTTTCAACCGACTTCAGCAAGGCCGAAGGAATCGGGGACCCCTCTGTGTCCCGAATATCGAAAACAAAGCGGATTGGGGCCATGGGTGCCAGAATTACCAGGGGACGGGCATTTTGCCCGGGTCGTCTTCTGAACTTTTTTGCCCAGGTGCGAGCTGTTGCGACATAGGTGGCAGAAGAATCTTGAATGTATAACAATAAACCGTTAAAGGCAGAATAATTCGGAAAGCGGGTGATAAAGTCCAGAAGTTCCATAAAATTACGGTTGCTTCGCAACCGGGCGCTGGCTGTAAACACTTCGTCCACCGGGTTGAGTGCGACTTCAAGATCGGCGATATTTGTATCCTGCAGACCATTTAGTGTATCCAGCGGTCTGTCCGGGAATAGGCTCAACTGCTGGGTCATTGTGCGGCCTCTTCATCGTTATGACTTATAATGAACAATTTTTATTTTATCCATCAAGTATCATGAAAATTAATTTTGAGTCAATACATTTGCCGTTGTTACTTGCCAAAAGTCAAAGGCATTAATATATTGACTTATTGACAATCTAGGCGATACTCAAAAGACACATATTAATTAAAAAAATGAGGAAAACACAAGGGGGAACCTGCCATGGAATTTGAACGGTATTATCTGGATTTGTTTGAAATGCTCAATAAATGCTGCAAAAAAATTGCTTCCGGTAGATATGACCAGGCAGACTCCGATCGCTTATTTGAACTCGCAAAAAAAGGTAGATATCCCGGTATCCTTTGCGAATTGGCCGAGTCGTTCGGTATGATGACGGTCAAAGTGGAAGCCAGAGAATTTCGCTTGAAACAAATCATTAAGGAACTGGAAGATACCAAAGCCAGAATGAAAAAGGATGTGGAGAGGGTTAGAGAAGGGTAAGGGGAAATACCGAAATAGTGAAAAGTGCCATTCAAGTTTCCACATGTAAAAAGCCTTTTGCTGCCGGGCATCAGTAACGGCGTCTTCCCCGGTAAAAGACTATCATTATGATCCTACTTCATATTATCAAAAAAATGGGCGGTATGGTTCTTATATTGTTGCGCCACCTCTTTGTTGTAGACAACAAACATATCCGCGTCCATAGCTGTGATGTGTCTGTTCGGCCGGCTAAAAATCTGAAATGTTCGATTAATGATTTCATCTGCTGAAATGATGTTCTGGTTGTAACCGGTTACATAGTGCAGATCGACACGACGTTCTGATTTACCCCATGTGAGCGTTCTTAAATAATCTCTAATGTCATCGATTTTTTCCTTCACCACCCGCGCAGGCGTTTTGGAGAAGTCTAGATTAAAGGCATTGAAATAAATATTGGCAGGAAAGATGGGTTGCATCGAAAGCATATTTTCGTAAGATTCTTCGGCATGCTTGTAGGCAGCGCTTTTGACTTTCCGGCCGACAAAGCCGTCTTTTAGATCGGAGGTGTCTATTTTACGGGGTGTACCGAATTTTATGGACAAACCACTCTTTTTTTTGTCACAGTAAAATTCCTTTACGATATAACCCAGATCCTTTAAATAAATATCCCTTTTACTTTCCCCGGAATCATAAAGCCGGGTTAACTCGCTAAAGTGTTCATCTTCCAGAACCCTTTCATAAGCTATGTTAACATCGACAATATAGACTTCAACGTCAGCCCGCAGGGCTGCCTCGATGTCCATTTGAAATGGCAGATGATGAAATCCGTCAGTTTTTCCGGTATAACTTCTCCCGGTCTTGGTACCGTCTTTTTTCAATAGTTCCAGCAAGCCCAGCTTAATGGAGGAATATCCAGGAAATGTGACAAACATTTCTTTTTCTTCTACGAGACGGTACCGATAGGCGCGGGTTAACGAGATAATTTCTTTTCGGCCGATTGGTATTTCGCTGCCGTCGGGTTGCTTGATATTTAAGGGTTCCCTGAAAACCTTAAATGCGCCTCTGGTGGAGAGGTATTGGCCAATACTCATCCGATGGTTTTTAACAAAGCCCTTAAACTCCTTCATTACAAAAAGTGGGAGTAGATCGTTGAATATATCGATATCGTCGATAAATAGATTTGCTCCACCCTCCACGAGCACCTTCATGTTGTTTTCTCTAAACAGAATAGAGAGTAAAATGAAGTCGGCTTCACTGAGGTGGTTTGGTTTGAAGGTAACGGCACAGTCCGGATTAACTTCTTTTAAACGCTTTATACCGTCAAGTCCGATGACGCGGGTGTTAAACGTGTTTCCTCTGGCCAGCTGGTATATGGCCAGTTCCATCGGGCTGATTTCCTGCCACTCATGCTGGATGAGGTGAAACAGGGATTCCATTTTTTCTATTTGCTGTTTTTTCATGTCTTAAAAATTATACGGGCGGCTTTCCGAGTGGCATCCATAAAATCCTTCTATTTCTTCTCCAAGCTGGGCCAGGTAATCAATCAATTCCTTTTCAGTATCAAAACACAGGGTTCCCACATGACCGGTTATTCGGTCCTTGTATGGATCCGGCCGCTTCCGGCACATGGCTGATAAAAATTCACTGGGCTCATTATCATAGTTTTCCGCCAGCTGTTGTTCGGTGATGAATTGCCTTGCATGGCCGTAAGCATCAAAGTATACGAAATATTTCATTTAATATCAAAAATTTGAAATAATAAGAAATTCTATTTTTTAGCGAATAGAGCCAATTTTATGAATTATATTTGGGCGTACGAAACCTAACCTTATTGGCTGTCCGCAAAATGCTAAATTCAGAAATAACGCTCTATTCTCCCACATTTTTATCTAAAATATCACCCAGACTTTTTAGATGGGCCTTTTCTTCATTCGCCATTTGATAAAGAATATTCTTAACCTCGGGATCTTCACTTTTTTCAGCATATCGCATGTAGAGATCCATTGCCTGAGCCTCGAGCATCATCGCAAAATCCAGAACCCCAGCTGCGGTTTTAAGGGCCGGCATGCTTTTTTCCAGGAATTTAGCCGGATCAAATCCGCCTTCCATAAACTCGGAGTTAATTCTCTTTTCAAAGGCGTCTACATCTATAGGAGAGGGGTCAATGGTAAAATAGAGATCATATAGCCTCTGTTTGTGCTTTACTTCAATTTTAGCCAATTTAGTGAGCAGCCCGACTACTGCGGGGCCGATCGCCAGCTTGATTGACGATGAATAAAATTTTCGCAGCCCTTCTTCTAATCCATAGGCGAGGCAGATAACTTCCAGGGGCGTTTCATTGCCTTTTAGCAGCATCATACCCATTTCACTTGGACCTGTGGCTGCAGAACCCTGCCAGGCCGCAATGCCTCCTTTTAAATTGTATACCTGTTTGAATCCTCTGCCTGTTAAGATCTGCGCAGCGGCACGGCTGCGTCTACCGGCTGCTCAATAGGCAATGATTGGTGTTTGTGGATCCAGTTCCGACAGCCTATCGTTTAAAGCCGGCAGGGGGATCAGTTTACTTCCGGGGATACGCGCATTTTCATATTCCGTGGGTTGCCTTACATCCAGCAGCGTAAAACCGCCCTCTCTGTTTGAGTCGATGAATGCTTGTAACTGACTGGCATTTATATTGTTGATCTGAGAAAAAAAATCCATAAAGCTCACGTTCTTGATTCCTTTTCATGTAATATTATCGAGCGGTTGGGATTTTCGATGACTCATCCAAAATAGGTATGCTGTATCTCCTATCTTTAAGCTGGACATAATACTGCCCGTCTTTATCTTCTAAAAATGGCGCCATTTTCATCAATCCGTGTTCAACAAACTTTATGGTTTCGTCGCCCATACGCATGTATAAGCTGTCATCTTTAATAAGCAGATTTTCCGGGTCTAGTACGATCCGTTTTTTGGTGTTGAGGATCAGAGTAATTTCGTCTTGACGGATTACGTCAAAAACGAACAAGGCTTGATCTTCATAGGGGAAATATACTTTTTCTTTGTAGTTTCCATTTGCCTGGGATAGGTAGTAGCCTCCTTGATCCCGTTTGATACAGGAGTGAAAGTAATCAATGATTTTGCTATGCTCGAACTTCCCGTGTGCGTTGCGCCAGCAGCCGTTTTTGTCGAGCCAGAAGACGGCGTCCTCTTTAGGAATTACCTTTTCTTTGATCTTATTTAGCATTCAATTGTCCGAGGTGAACGATCCAGTGTTTGGTCCCCGGGCGCTTGCTGATCCATTCCGGGTTAAGTCAGATTGGGGGGATCCCCCTGATGCCTGTCTGCCGTATTTTGCAGCGATCTTGTTTTCTCCTGAAGGGTTGGTGTATTCATCATTGAGTTTCTGGATATAATCGTTACTGTCATCCAGTACTTTTTCCAGCCTTGCTGCTGTGTTTTTCCCCCATCCTGCCGGATTCGGCAAGAAAAGACTTCGCCACCAACGGCTGCTTTTGCGAAAGGCACGCTGGTAGTTTGAATGCAGCTCCTGATTTTTAACAGCCCCTACCAGTTTGTGTATGATCTTATCGGCTGCCCGTCGCCGAATTCTAAAGTGTACATAGCCGGCGGCGACCAGCAGTATTCCGAAGGTGCCATATTTTGTATAATTGTTTTGGGTTACCAGATCCCAGAATGGCAACTTTAGCGACAGTCCTTCCCAGTAGCCTCCCCAAATGGTCAATGTCATAAAGGTTACCAGAAGGGCACCCATAATCACAGCTTCCACCCACAGGATTTTGCGGCGCCACTGGTCAATAAAGCGAAACAGGATCGGTACAACATCCTGCTTCATCATACGGGAGGTTTGTTCCAGCATTCCTACAATGCGATAGGCACGCTCAACACCCACCTGCTCGATGCGGTTATTGATAGCGACGAAATCGGCTTCGCGCTTGCTCTCAAAACGGGCCCGGACATCCTCATCTTCAAATGGAATCGCGTCGTCCTGATTGTAGATGGCATAAGAAGATCCCGCTGTTAATCCATATTGAGCCAGAGCTCGCTGCCATGCTGCATAGACCTCCTCCAGGTTGTCTTCCCTGGCGGTTACATCGATTTGGTTGAGGATATACAAAAATTTGTTAGAATCCCGCCGGTTAACCGTGGCCTTGACCAGATGTTGTAAGGTATCGCGCATTGATCCGGTTTCCGGATGCCGCGCATCGAAAAAAACAAGCACCAAATCCGACAATTCGATGATGTGATCCGTAATCCGCAAGGTGGAAGTCCGTTGATCATCGGCATCGAACCCGGGGGAGTCGATGAGAATTTTGCCACGCAGGGATTCGCTGGGACAGGTCTTTAATTGCAGATAGGCATCAATATGCTCACCCTGGCCCACGGCCACTTCTTCGATGGCCCGACTGACTTTGTACAACGGGAAGCGTGGGTCCGCGTCCAGTGCCAGACCAGGCAGCACCCGTTCTTTATTGTCCCTGGTAAAGCAAATGACGCTGAATTTGTCATCGACTGCCTGTATGCCAGTCGCCTGCAGATTATATCGAAGAAAATGATTGATGAAGGTGGATTTTCCGGCAGAATAGATGCCTAATACCGAAATAAGCGGCCACCAGGGAGTGCTGGTCGCATGGGATTCCTCTCGATGGAAAAATCCAATTCGGCGGCTGATTCGATCCAGTTCGCGAAAGTTCTGCACCACTTCAGAGAGGATCGGATTTTCCTGATTTAGGTGTTTTTCCAGTTTTCGCAACCGTTGGCTGATCTTGCTTTCCTTAAACATCATTTGCGCTCCAATTTTGGGCCATTCGACTACCATCGCAAGTGGCTCATTTTACACCGGTGAGCTAGGCCGCATTAAGCACCCTCAAAAAAATACA
>CAMYLH010000042.1 GCA_947259065.1 uncultured Desulfobacterales bacterium | reverse complement strand
ATTTTTAATGGCCGAAACTCATGTTATAGGATATTATGCGCAGATCAGCGAACCCGGATTCGCCAAGGCGGAGAATTGATTACTGATTATTGGAAATTAAATGATTATTGAATTCGAAGGAATAAAGCCCAAAATCGGCTTGAACGTATTTTTCGCAACGACCGCGACTGCGATCGGTGGTGTCAAAATTAATGATAACGCGAGTATCTGGTTTTGAAGCACATGCACATCTTTGACGCTATCGTGATAGGAGCGGGACCGGCAGGATCGACAGCGGCATACTTGCTGGCGTCAAAAGGTTTCAGGGTTCTGATTCTCGACAAAGAAACCTTCCCCAGAGAAAAACTTTGCGGTGGACTTTTGACATGGAAAACCATTAAATTGCTGGAAAGTACCTTCCAAACAAATATTGATTTTCTGAAATCTAAACAGATCATCACTTGCAGTCATAATAAATACCGAGTAGTCAGCAGTAGCGGCACTTCCTTTAAAAGTCAACTGGATTATCCCTTTCATTTTGTACAACGGACTGCTTATGACTCGTTTTGGCTACAATTGGCCTGCCAGGAAGGTGCTGAGTTCAGACCCGGCGAAAAAGTCATCTCTCTTGATTATTTGGATGGGGGGACGAAAATTTCAACTGACACGGGTGGTGAATTTTTCGGAAGATACATCGTCGGTGCCGACGGCGCAGTCAGCAAAATCAGAGGATTGTTGGCTTCAAAGAACTTCATTCATACGGATTGGAAATCAAATTTAGCCACAGCCTTGGAAGTTTTTGTGCCCAGCCGGCAAACACCCGAGCTTCCGAACTATCCCCATATATACTTTGGCCATATACCCTGGGGATATGCCTGGTGTTTTCCGGGCAAACAATATCGGGTCATAGGCATTTGCGGGTTGAACGCCAAAGCAGGTAGATTACTGAGAAAGGGTTATGAAGCATTCCTGGACTCAATTCACATCCCCAGGGAGCGCATCCCCACCCCTGCAAGCCATGCCTTGCCCTATGGCAACTATCTTACTACTCCCGGATACGGAAACGTTTTGCTGCTTGGCGATGCCTGCGGTCTGGCAGACCCCCTGTTGGGCGAAGGTATCTATTATGCCCATAAAAGTGCGCAACTGGCAGCTCAGGCCGTCATACGATCTTATCCCGAGCCCATGTCGGCTTTCAGAGGATATGCTCGTCATCTAAATCGAGTTATCATATCTGAACTCAAATATGCGCGCATCGGTCGTCATATCATTTTTTCACTGCCGGGAGCGTGGCCCTATCGAGTACTGATGTCTCTGCTTAAGATCATGCCCAAAAAATGTGAAGAAACCATTCAAGGGCAACGGTCGTTTAAATGGTTTCGCTCCGTTGGAACAAACTCCCCGCGATAACCTGAATCCAGATGCTTCTAGTAAAAATACGATGCATTAAGCACCGACATAGATTCCTCTGCCGGATTTTTTGATCTTTCCCTCTTTGCTGGCTCTGAAAACAATATTGCGCACTTTTTTATCATCAAAGCCAGTCCTTTCCTTCAGCGTGGGAACGCCAACCCCTTTTTTAAATCGTTTGATAATTTTCAAAATCTGATCTGTAGCAGTAGCCTGGATTGCCTTTTTTGCAGCTACCTTCTTAACCGGTGCCTTATTAGCAACTTTAGCCTTTACGGTTTTTCTGGTGGCGGTTTTTCTTACGGCGGCTTTTGGAGTCTTACCGCTTTTCTCAACAGCCTTCATCAGCAATTCCATCTTCTTCTCAACGGTCTTAAACTCTTTTCTCAAAGATAGTAGATCTTTCTTTAAAATAGCCATTTTAGTAGTTCTCCTCAATCAATTTTGTGTTTTATAGTATCTTAAAATTTTCTTTGTGTACTTTTCGAAGACCTATCGATACTATAGATGATCTATAGTTAAATTACTTTAAAGAAGTAATTTTGTCAAGTATTATGACTAAATTGGATACGAGATGACGAGGTCTCAAGCTTAGGGATTTCAAGCTTTTTTGCCTTGACAATGCCGATTTTAGCGCTAATGTGGGGTGGTAGACATTGCCCTCATGCCGGGTGGTCTGGCAGGTTTTTTTCTGAGACAGGTATGACAGAACCATTGACGATGAACAAGCATAAGGAGGTAAGCATGAAAAACATACTCATTTCATTGGCACTAAATTTTGTCTTTTTGGCTATCACAGCAGCCCATGTCGCAGCTCATTGTGAGATTCCCTGCGGGATCTATGACGATGAATTGAGGGCGAAGTTGATCTATGAGCACTCAGTCACCATCGAAAAATCCATAATAAAAATCGCCGAACTAACCAAGCAAAATCAAGTGAATTATAATCAATTGGTTCGATGGATTTCCAACAAGGAGGAACATGCAACTGAGATTCAACATACCATATCCCAGTACTTTATGACTCAGCGTATACGACCGGACGCAGAAAAGTACCCGGAAAAACTATCCCTACTGCACAAAATGCTACAGGCGGCGATGAAATGCAAGCAGAGTATCGATCTTGCAAATGTCCAATCCTTGCGTTCGCTTTTGAAAGAGTTTGAAGTACTGTACTTTGGTCATAGTCTACGTTAAAGGCTTCATAAAATTACCTGACCCGATTCGCTATCCCGACTAAAAAGTTCCTATTGCAGCTTGCCTTGATTTGTCCATTAGGGTATAAGGACAAATTTACGATTAAATAGCGCCAACTAGCCGGTTAAGTCTATAAATTATCCCGGACGTTGCATATTCGGGATTGTTGCAAATTATTGTGATAGATGAGTCAAAAAGAACCAATAGCTGTTGTCGGGATGGCCGGGTTGTTTCCCGGAGCACCTAACCTTGAGATTTTCTGGCAAAATATCCTTGAGGGGGTCGATGCCTGCGGTGAGGTGCATCCAGATCGCTGGCGCATCGCTGCCGATACGATGTATCATCCGGAACCCCAACCGGATAAAGCATATTCAAAGCGCTGCTGTCTCATAACTGATTTTAAATTTGATCCTAGCGGTATTGCTATCGACCCAAATCTGTTGGCGTCACTCGACCCGCTTTATCATATCGTGCTGCAGGTCGGCAAAGAAGCCATTAAAGACATTCGGCAATCATCGCTAAACCGCCGACGCACCGGTGTGATCATAGCTGCCATTGCATTGCCGACAGACACGACTTCTGAGATTACCGCCCAGATTCTGGGCCCCGCCTTTGAAGAAAAATTATTTGCTGAATTAACTCAGGAACAATTTAAGATCGATTTATCATATTTCTCCCGTGCTCAATATCTGTCCGGCAGGGTAACGAGCCTACCCGGCGCTATTCTGGCCAAAGCCTTTGGTCTTGGCGGCGGAACTTACACCCTCGACGCTGCTTGTGCGTCTTCCCTCTACGCAGTCAAGTTGGCCTGTGATGAATTGCATGCGCATCGTACGGATGCCATGCTCGCCGGCGGCATTTCAAGACCCAATTGCCTGTTTACCCAGGTCGGTTTCAGCCAGCTAAAAGCATTGTCCCCCTCCGGGCGCTGCGCCCCCTTTGATGAAGGTGCCGATGGACTCGTTGTTGGAGAAGGTGCCGGCATTTTGGTCTTAAAGCGTCTGGCGGATGCCCTGCGCGATCGTGATTCGATTCTCGGTTTGATCCATGGCGTCGGTCTTTCCAATGATATGAAAGGAAATTTGCTTGCCCCGGACAGTGACGGCCAGATACGCGCCATGGCCAGCGCCTATGAATCCTGTGGTTGGTCTCCTCACGATATCGATTTCATCGAGTGCCATGGCGCCGGAACGCCTCTGGGAGACCTGACTGAACTCCACAGTTTGAAAAAATTGTGGGGAGAATCCGGCTGGGTAAAAAATCAGTGCGCCATCGGTTCGGTGAAAGCCATGATCGGCCACCTGTTAACCGCAGCCGCAGCAGCTGGAATGATTAAGGCCTTGCTGGCATTACACCATAAAATATTACCACCCTCATTGAATTTCAACACCCCTCCACGGCACAGCTCTTTATTAAGCAGTCCATTTCGCGTGCAAACACAGTCTGAAACCTGGCCGCGTCGGAAAGAAAATCGCCCGCGACGTGCGGCAGTGAGTGCCTTTGGTTTCGGCGGCATAAACGCCCATTTATTGCTCGAAGAATGGGATAAAAATTCGTATGACGGAAGGAGGAAACCGGAAGGTAAGCTGGCAGAATTTTTGAACATAGAAGGCGGAAAATTGAATGTGGAAAGTACAACAGAAAAATCCACTTTAACTCACTCTTTAACTCCAAATTCAAAATTTAAAATTCAAAATCCGGAAATCGCGATCATCGGTATGGCAACGGTTTTTGGCTCGGTAACCTCTCTGCGCGATTTCCAGGAACTGATCTTTAACGGTAAAACCAATATTAAACCACGGCCCGGCCATCGTTGGAAGGGATGCGATCGGGCCGCCGACTCGGTGCTCGATAGTCAATCCTTCATCGGTGGATTCTGCAGGGATGTATCCATTGCCGCCGGTGAGTTTCATATCCCGCCCAAGGAAATCCCTGATATCCTCCCTCAGCAGCTCCTTATGCTGAAAGTCGCTGCGGCAGCCATGAAGGATGCCGGATTTGCATTCAGAGAAGAACGACCGGACATGGGAGCACTTATCGGCATTGATTTTGATTTCGAAGCCGCCAATTTTCATTTGCGCTGGCATCTCGCCAATCTGATTGATCGGTGGGCCGTAAAACTCGGATGGGATCCCCAAAAAAGCGAAAAACAAACCTGGCTGGAATCATTGCAACAGGCCTGCAACCCGCCTCTCACCGCAAGCCGCACATTGGGCGCTTTAGGCGGTATCGTCGCCAGCCGCATTGCCCGCGAGTTTCGCCTCGGCGGCCCAAGTTTCGTAGTATCTTGCGAAGAAGCCTCCGGGTTAAAAGCGCTTGATATCGGCGTAAGAGCGTTACTGCAAAATGAGGCCGAAGCATTTATCGTGGGGGCTGTGGATTTAAGCGGTGATGTCCGCAACATTATTTTAGCACACCAGACAAGAGCTTTCTCGCAAAGTCAAAGCATCCGCCCCTTTGATCGTTCTGCAGACGGGACTCTGCCCGGCGAAGGAGCTGTAGCACTGGTCATCAAACGGCTTGATCGCGCCATTGCCGACGGCAACAGAGTATATGCCGTTATTAAAGGAATCGGCAGTGCAAGCGGCGGCGGCATAGACACAAGCCTGCCTTCTAAAGAAGCCTATGTTCGTTCCCTCAAACGCTGCTGCCGGGAAGCCGATATTACGCCCTCGGCGATTGGATTTATGGAAACACACGGCAGCGCCCATCCTGCTGAAGATGACCTGGAAACCCTGGCCTTGCATGAAGTCATGGGAAATCAAAATACCCCCTGTGCCATTGGATCGATTAAGGCCAATATCGGACATACTGGTGCGGCAGCCGCTTTGGCTTCTGTGGTCAAAACCGGATTATGCCTTTATCATGAAATTATCCCTCCGTTGACGAATTACACGACGCCACAAAATTCGCTCTGGCATCAGAATAAATTTCACTTCCCTGCCTATCCTCAGTTCTGGCTACGAAATCGCAAGGACGGTGTCCGCAACGCAATGGTCGGATCCATGACAACCGACGGCAATTGCATGCATGTTATCCTTGCAGGGTGTGAGGACGAATCGGAGAATAATATTAAAGCCGACGTCACCCAAAAGGTTTGGTTGGAGAGAAAGAAACCACTGGGCCTTCAGGGTATAGGGCTCTTTGCTGTGGCAGCAGATGACAGGCAATCCTTACTCTCCGGACTGGACGTCTTAAATCAGTACATTGAAAAACATATGGCGACCAGCAGCGGTCCTGCCGACCACACCCGCGGTGAGACCCTCGAAGCGACCGCCCGCAAGTGGTTTCTTAAAAACGGTGTTCATTCGGGACACAAATACGCCCTGTCGATGGTTGCAGATGATCTGTCTCAGCTAAAAGGCCTGGTTGATGAAGCCCGGCAGGCAGTGGTATCGGACAGCCCCCGGAAAATTGTGGGAAAGAGCGGAATCAACTATATGCCGAATCCTATAGGTCAGGCTGGCGAACTGGCATTTGTCTTTCCGGGTTCGGGCAGCCATTATTTGGGCATGGGTCGGGATATCGGGGTGCATTGGCCGGAGATATTACACAGCATGGATGCGCGAACCCTGCAATTGAAGACCCAGCTGTTACCGCAATGTTTTATCCCCTGGCGGGTTTCGTGGGAGCCGGGCTGGCAAAAATCAGCCTACGAGAAAATTATCTCCGATCCTCTGACAATGATCTTCGGCCAGGTGGTTCATGGATCTGTGGTCGCCGAATTGATGGCGCATTTCAGCATCAAACCTTCAGCCGTAATCGGTTATAGCCTGGGTGAGTCGGCGGGATATTTCGCCATGGGTGCCTGGCCCGAACGCGGTGAAATGCTGCAGCGTATGAGAAAAACCGATCTATTTTCCACTGAACTGGCCGGCCCCTGTCATGCGGCCCGCAAGCAATGGGCAATCACTGCCGATGAAAATGTCGACTGGTGCGTGGCGGTAGTGAACCGCGCGGCAGATTCGGTCCGCCGGATTGCCGGCCGATATGCAACCACCCGCCTGCTAATCATAAATACGCGCGATGAATGCGTTATTGGCGGACGCAGGCAGGATGTCCGGGCCGCTATAAAAGAACTCCAATGCGAGGCCATTTATCTGGACGGAGTCGTTACGGTGCATTGTGATGCCCTAAGGCCGGTTATGGATGACTACCGTCAATTGCATGTTTTCCCTACCTATCAACCGCAAGACATCCGCTTTTACAGCTGCGCCCTCGGCCGTACGATAAACTTAACGACAAAAAAAGCTGCCGACTCCATCCTTAAGCAAGCATTGCACGGTTTTGATTTTACGGCCACGGTGCATCAAGCCTACCGGGACGGCGTGCGAGTATTTCTGGAGATGGGACCCTATTCCTCCTGTACCCGCATGATCGACAGCATTTTGCAGAACAAACCCCATCTGGCGCTTTCAGCCTGTATCCGGGGAGAAGACGACTACACGACCATCGTTAAGGTTCTGGCTGCCTTAATCGCTGAGCGCGTTCCAGTTGATCTTGGCATGCTTTACGGTCACAAATCTTATCCTCCGGCGATGATTGAACCGGCCGATGAATACCCGCAAAGCCGGATAACGGTGATAATTGGCGGAATAACACTTTCCCCTGCCCTGCCGTATGAGGCAGACAGAAGACTGAGAACAGAAGACAGAGGGCAAAAGACAGAGAACAGAAGACAGAGAACAGAGAACAGAGAACAGAGAACAGAAATCGGAGGTCAGAAGAATCCAGAATCAAGTATCATGGATCGAGCACCCCATATCCAACCTCCGGAAACCGCCAACAATATACCAACAGCCGGTGACCGCTTTTCGGATTTGATCGAATCTGCCGACAAAATTGCCAAAACCACCGCTGAAACCCATCAAAAGTTCCTGGACTTCTCCAATGAAATCATCCGGGACTATGGCAAGACATTTGCCCTGCAGACCGAGCTTCTGGAACAGGCCATCAGAATGAGCGAGGAATCGATTCCGCATTCCCTCCGGGACGTAGACCCCTATGGGCCGAAGGCCGCATTCAAACTTCCGCCTTCCAGCCCCGGGATCGCCTACTCCCGCCGGGACTGCCTTGAATTTGCCACAGGTTCCGTCGCCAGGGTACTGGGGCCAGAGTTTGCCGTGGTTGACGATTATCCGGCCAGAGTACGGTTGCCGGATGAGCCCCTGATGCTGGTAGATCGCATCCTGTTGGTTGAAGGCAAAAAAGGATCCTTGGGTCCCGGACGTATTGTTACCGAACATGATGTGTTGCCGGGAGCATGGTACCTGGACGGCGGACACGTTCCTGTTTGTATTTCCGTTGAAGCCGGTCAGGCCGATTTGTTTCTCTGTGCATATCTGGGCATCGACCTGGCGGTTAAAGGAGAAAGAACCTACCGGCTGCTGGATGCCGCCGTTAAATTTCATCGTGAAATGCCCCTTCCCGGTGAAACCATTCGTTATGAAATTAAAATTGATAAATTCATCCGGCAGGGGGATACGTATTTATTTCTGTTCAGCTTCAACGGATTTATCGGTAACACTCTTCTTATTACCATGACGGACGGTTGTGCCGGATTCTTCACCGAAGAAGAAGTCAAAAAGTCCGGTGGCATCATATTAACCAGCGATGACACCGGGCCCGTTGCCGGCAAAAAGCCTTCCGACTGGAAACCGCTGGTGACCATGAACAAAGAAAATTTTGATGATTCGGCGGTAGAGGAGCTTCGTTCAGGCAATCTCGCCGGATGTTTCGGTAAGGTCTTTGCGGGAATCAGCCTGCCTGACTCGCTCAGACTTCCGGCAGGCCGCATGAAATTAATCGATCGCATCATCCATCTGAATCCGACGGGCGGGCGATACGGCCTGGGGATTATTCAGGCAGAAACCGATATTCATGCCGATGACTGGTTTTTAACTTGTCACTTCGTGGATGATATGGTCATGCCGGGAACGCTGATGTATGAATGCTGCGCCCACACCCTGCGAGTCTTAATGCAACGCATGGGCTGGGTAACGGACAAAGCGGGAGTTTTTTACCAGCCCGTAATCGGCGTGCAGAGCCTCCTGAAGTGCCGTGGACCGGTAACACCCGATACCTGTCGTGTCGTCTATGAGGTCGAGATCAAGGAAATCGGCTATCGGCCACAGCCCTACGTTATCGCAGATGCACATATGTATGCGGACGGGGATCGGATCGTGCGGTTTAAGGATATGTCCCTGCAGATGAGCGGCATCACAAGAGAAGAAATCGAGGCGTTTTGGGATAGGAAAGCGAAGACAATCGATAGGCAGGAGCCCTCGATCAAGCGCCCCGCTGTTTTTGAACGTAGCCACATCCTTGAAATCGCAATCGGAAGTCCTTCCAAAGCATTTGGTGAGCGCTATAAACCCTTCGATCGCGACAGGTTTATCGCCCGGCTGCCGGGCCCCCCTTTTATGTTCATCGACAGGATAACACGGGTTGAACCCGAACCCTGGGTAGTCAAACCAAATGGCTGGATCGAAGCCGAATATGACGTCCCCCCGGAAGCCTGGTATTTCAGAGCCGAACGCGCACCGACGGCGCCCA
>CAMYLH010000041.1 GCA_947259065.1 uncultured Desulfobacterales bacterium | reverse complement strand
ATTGATTTCAGCGATGTGTCGAAATTTTTCGACAGCAAGGACGACATTGGCTTCGGCCGGATTGTCAAGAAATTTGTCGAAGCGATCCAGTTTGTCGCTTACATATGCTTTCAAATGTTCAGAAGGATCAAGATTTTTGAAGGTTACGGATGTTTGCATATTCTATGCTCTCCCTAAATTTGTTTGCGTTTATTGGATGACAATACTTTCAACATCTCACGATATTTGGCAACGGTCCTGCGCGCGATGTCAATCTGATCTTCTTTCAAGATCTGAGCAATCTTATCATCACTGTAGGGTTTTTTCGGATCTTCACTAGCAATGATTTGTCTGATTTTGTCCTGAACGCTGGCAGACGCAATCGACCCGCCCTGGGACCGTCTAATAGAGCTATTGAAAAAATATTTCAATTCAAAAATACCTTGGGGGGTAAACGCATATTTGTTGGTTGTAACCCGGCTGATGGTGGATTCATGCATTTGAATGTCTTGGGCCACGTCTCTAAGCACCATGGGTCTAAGATAGGCAATGCCTTTGTCAAAAAATTCCCTTTGAAAGCCCAAAATACTCTCCATCACCCGATAAATGGTTTTTTGGCGTTGATGGATGCTTTTGATCAGCCAGGCAGCAGATCTCATTTTCTCCTGAATGTAG
Organism: uncultured Desulfobacterales bacterium; assembly: GCA_947259065.1. Taxonomy (GTDB): domain Bacteria; phylum Desulfobacterota; class Desulfobacteria; order Desulfobacterales; family JAFDCJ01; genus JAFDCJ01. Next base: position 8,552 of record CAMYLH010000041.1, on the reverse strand, counting down.
TCTTCGGCCTCGCCGGAGATACTCTTGCCGCGCGAGATTGAGCTTTTGTAAAAGGAATTTACACGCAACTTCGGCATGCCGTCGTCATTGAGCATGATGACGTATTCATCTTCGAGTTTATGGACGTAAATATCCGGATTGATATATTGAGGTGTTTCATCACTAAACTGCCTGCCGGGTTTGGGTTCCAGACTTTTGATGACATTAATCGCTGAAACTATATCATCCATGCTCTTTTTGAGGGCTTTACAGATAGCCTTGTAATTTTTCTTTTCCAGATTGGATAGGTGATTGGCTATGATATCGATCACTATGGTGTCATCCAAACCCAGAAATTTTGCTTGTATCAGCAGGCATTCGCTCAGATCTCGGGCGCAAACTCCGATGGGATCAAAGGTTTGAATAACTGATAGAATTTCCTCGATCTTTTCAGGCGGCGAGCCGCTCGTATTCGCAATTTCTTCAACGGAGATATCCAGGTAGCCATCCTTATTCAGATTACCGATAATAAGGCTGCCGATCCTCTCTTCATCCGTATCCGGTTTGGTCATTAGAAATTGCCATAGCAAATGATCATTTAATGATTCATTGCTGGCGATAAAGGATTCAAACCTCGGTGTGTCCCTGTTTTCCGATTCATGATGGACCCTTCCGGGAGTATTATACTCGTCAAGATAGTTGCTCCAATCAATATCCTCCTGGATTTTCTCCTCTATGGTAACTTCTTTAACCTCAGAGCTTTCCTCGGAGACGGACTCGGCTGGTTCGGTCGATTGCTCGGTGGGAGTGCCTTCCGGTACTTCCTCCAAGGCCGGATTTTCCTCCAGTTCCGTTTGAATCGTATCCATGAGCTCCAGCCTGGATAACTGCAATAGCTTAATCGCCATCTGCAGTTGCGGCGTCATAATAAGCTGTTGAGTCAGTTTGAGTTGTTGTCGCAGTTCAAGTGCCATATTATCCGTTGGTGTTGTTTCTTATGTGTTTGTCTGTAGGGACTCTAATTGAATGATAATGTTGATTTTAGGGTATATATGCCGCCTGACTTCCATGGTTGTGTATTGCGATATTCGTCCATTGAAGCGTTTTGGATATGAATCCTAGTCCATCTCAATCTTTGCCCAATTGATGTAATCCCTGCTACCCAAGTTAAATCAGTGATCTATTTGAACGCATTACGCCGGTGGGCCCCCCGCTATCCTTGGCTTAAATATTATCTAAAAGCGGATTTCTTGCAATTTAAGTGCCATTAATGACAATTTTTTTAGTTTAGTTGAAACGCATAAAAATTGCAACCATATTCACACGTCGGACCTGATTGATTTTCAAGGCTGTCAGCTAGATTTCCAATTAAGGTCTTTGCCAGCTTACCGTTTTTATTTTTTTTAAACAAAGCGCATATGCGAATTGATCCAGGGCCTTTTCATGGCTTATCCCTTCCCGGGATTGCCGAAAAATCCCGGGGGACTGTGGCAACAACATTACCTTTTAGAACAATTTGGTCGGCGTTTAAATCATATTTGGCGGACTGTGCGTTGAGTTCGCCACCTTGTCCCCAAATCCGGATCGATTGGTCGCAAATAATGATACGCTGGCCGTGATCATAGTTCAGATGTTCAGTTTTCATCTGATATTCATCATTTCTTATCACAACATTACCTGAGAATTCAATGTCATTTGTATCGGTTTGTAATGTGCCTTGATCGGCTTCCAGGTATATTTTGCGACTGTCTTCAAGGAAATAGATCACCGACACCTTTTTTAAATCAACTTTGTTTTCGGCCTCCATATAATTGGCGGAATCGGCCTCCAGACTCCATTCTTTTATGCCGTTGCGGGTGGCGGTTTGCCGGATCTTTCCCAGCGACAGATTGGCGCCTTCTTTGATGGAGGTAAGCAACATTTCAGGTGCATTGGAAACCTGGCGGTAGCCGATGAAAACGCTCGCAACCATACCAATGGCCGACAGGATAACGATCAGCAAAAATAGGCTCATTTTTTTGGTTTTCTTTAGCCGAGACCAAACCATATTTAATTACAGGTTTCAGTGTTCAGGTTTCGGGTGTCAGGAAGGCGAGTTGCAAAATCCTGAAACCTGAACACTGACACCTGAAACCTAACGTTCCTTACAACATGTTTTCAGAAAAACCGCGATGAGGGCCTAAAACTGATCGATCAATTTTTCCCATTTGCCACGGGCTTTCAGCAGCGCTTCGCATACTTCTCTAACTGCTCCACAGCCTCCTGCCGCTGAGGTCGTCCAATCCGCATTCTCGAGGACGGTCTGATGAGCATCGGCTACGGCAATTGACAGCTTTACCCGTCGCATCAGTGACAGATCCGGCAGGTCATCTCCTATAAAGGCCGTGTGTTCGGGGGCAACCCCAGTTTGTTTGGCGATTTTTTCAAGTATTTTCGCCTTGTCCTGAATACCCCCAAATGCATATCGTATACCAAGGTCACGGCAGCGGTGATCAAGGGCCGCTGATTTTCTGCCGGTCACAACACCGACTTTGATACCGACCTTCATCACCAGCTTCAGACCGAGGCCATCTTTCACATTGAAAATTTTTGTTTCACTGCCGTCATCACTGTAAATAATACCACCATTCGTGAGCACACCATCCACATCCAGCAACAGCAGTTCGATGCACTTCAATTTTTCCAACAACACCGGATTTTTCATTTCATCATTCCCTCCGGGGCACAGGTCCTGCGGGCCGGAGCCAATCGTGAGCGAAGCGAACTAAGTTCGACGCGTCAGCGGCCATTGGCTATCTTGTGGATCGATTTAAGCTGGGAGAGCAACTCATAAATGGTATCGAGTTTTAAGGAATTTGGACCGTCGCAGAGAGCTTCGTCCGGATTACAATGAACTTCCATGAAAATGCCGTCTGCTCCCGCTGCCGCCGCAGCTTTGGCCAGCACAGGTGCATATTCCCGCTGTCCTCCGGAGCTTGCACCGGCTCCGCCGGGCAGTTGAACACTGTGGGTGGCATCAAAAATTATTGGATAGCCGGTTTTGCGCATAATCATAAAACCACGAAAATCCACTACCAGGTTATTATAACCAAACATCGTTCCGCGCTCGGTTATTAAAATTCGGCAGTTTCCGGCAGAGGTGATTTTTTCAACTACATTGGCAATATCCCAGGGCGCCAGGAACTGTCCTTTCTTGATGTTCACTGGTTTACCGGTTTTTGCGACCTCGATAATGACGTCGGTCTGGCGGCATAAAAATGCCGGAATCTGGACAATGTCCAATATCCGAGCTGCCGCAGGGATCTCGCTGATGCGGTGTACATCTGAGAGGATCGGGATGTCCAGTTCTTCTTTAATCTCCTTGAGGACTCTGAGCCCGTCGTTTAATCCCGGCCCCCTGAAGGCTGTAACTGAAGTACGATTGGCTTTATCATAAGAAGCTTTAAATATAAAAGGCATTTGAAGCTTTGACGTGATCTCCTTGAGAATGACTGCAATCTCCCGGGTCGTCTCATAATTTTCGATGACGCAGGGGCCTGAAATGAGGACCAGGGGCGACCCACGGCCGATGACAATCTCACCTGCTTTTATGTTATTTGACATATACAATTGAATTGCGAATGACGATTTTCGAATGACGAATGATGGAATCGCTTCGCTTTATCCTTTTAATGGATTAAATTGAATTGCCGTCGGTGGACTAATTTATCGTGCAGCATGCCAAAAGTCAAGAATCGAAAACAGGTATTGATTATCATTGGGCTAACTGTTATTTAGAAAGATTAATTTTTTGGAAAGGAACCGATGCAATCAATTGAGAACTGATAAAAAACACAGCAAAATTTGGTTAATCGCTATCCTATGTTTGATGATCGGGGTGCCCGGCGGATGGTTCTTGTGGGGTCGCCTGGAGAAGGAAAAGCCCGCCATAAATCTGAATTTACATTCTTCCCATCTGGGCCGATCTCAGGAATTCACTCTGGCAGTCTCCGACGCTAAAAGTGGTCTGCGAAGGCTTTGGGTGGGCCTTTTAAAGAACGGTCAGGAGGCGGTTTTATACGATGAGAAGTTTCCTTCCGCCGGTTTTTTTAAAGGCGGGACAGTCCACGAGACGTCGGCTAAAATCCAGATAGAGCCCGCGGTACTGGGGTTTGCTGACGGTGAAGCGATTCTGCGGACGGTTGTATCGGATTATTCATGGCGTGACTGGTGGAAGGGGAACACAACCTATACCGAAAAAAAGGTGGTGATCGACACCCGTCCACCCGAAATCGAGGTGTTGAGTCGAGCACACAATATCAACCGGGGTGGCGCAGGGCTGGTGATTTTTCGCACCTCTGAAACCTGCTCACAAGGCGGAGTCCAGGTTGGAGACAGTTTTTATCCGGGCCACACGGGTTTTTTTAATGACCCCAATGTCTACCTTGCATTTATTGCGCTGGGATACCAGCAGGGGACGGATACAGCGATCGTTGTAAAAGTTGCAGATTTAGCCGGAAACGACGCCAAAAGCGGCCTGAATTACCATTTGCGGCGGAAAGTTTTCAGACAGGACCGTCTCAACATAACCGATGGTTTTTTGAAGCAGAAAATACCGAATTTTTCTCTACAGGCTTCTCAGGATACGAATGCGTCTCTAGTGGACAAGTTTCTTAAAATCAATCGAGATCTGCGTGAGGCCAACTATCAGAAAATCGCTGAAGCATGCCGGAATGCCGACTCCAAAATGCACTGGCAGGGTAAATTTCTAAGACTGCCGAAATCCGCCACGCGGGCGAAATTTGCAGATCACCGGGTGTATTTTTACAAGGGCAAGGAGATCGATCGACAGGTGCACATGGGTATTGATCTGGCATCCGTGGCCCGCAGCACTGTACCGGCTGCCAATGCCGGGATTGTAATTTTAGCAGAGGATCTGGGAATTTATGGAAAAACAGTCATCGTGGATCATGGCTTTGGTCTGTTTAGTATGTATGCTCATCTGAGTCTCATCGGTGTTAAGGTCGGGGAACAATTATCCAAGGGCGATATTTTGGGCCGAACCGGTGTCACCGGACTGGCGGGTGGTGACCACCTGCACTTCAGCATGCTGGTTCATGATACCTTTATCAATCCTGTCGAGTGGTGGGATGCAAAATGGATTCAACATAACGTGGTATCAAAAATAGAACGGGTCGGTACCGGCATGAAGCGGGAGTGATGCGGTATGAAAAAATATAAAGTTGGCAAAACCATCCAGGAGATCAATCAAAAAATCAAATCCGGTGACGTCGTTGTCGTCACAGCAGAAGAGATGATCGATATTGTTAAAAGTGAGGGACCTGTGGAAGCTGCGCACCAGGTGGATGTGGTGACTACCGGGACCTTTGCTCCCATGTGTTCATCAGGTGCCTTCATCAATTTCGGCCATTCTACTCCCACCATCAAGGCCTCCAGGGTGTGGCTGAATAAAGTTCCGGCTTATGCCGGTGTGGCGGCTGTCGACTGCTATCTCGGCGCAACGGAACCCTGTGAGGATGATCCGCTGAATAAAGTCTATCCCGGCGAATTCAACTATGGGGGCGGTCATGTCATTCAGGATCTGGTTGCCGGAAAAAAGGTCCATCTCAAAGCCACAGCATACGGCACCGACTGTTATCCAAACCGTCTGGTGGAAAAAGAAATATCCTTGAGTACCTTGCCGCAGGCAACGCTTTGCAACCCCAGAAACGGATATCAAAATTACAACTGTGCCGTTAACCTCACGAATAAGACTATTTACACGTATATGGGAACATTGAAGCCCAGAGGCGGCAATGCCAATTACTGCTCAGCCGGTCAATTGAGCCCCATGTTCAATGACCCTTACTATAAGACCATCGGACTTGGCACGCGGATTTTTTTGGGCGGTGGAGAGGGTTATGTTACCTGGCACGGTACCCAGCACAAACCTTCGGTTGAAAGGACCAAAAAGGGAGTCCCCGTCTCGCCGGCCGGGACGCTGTGGGTCATGGGTGATATGAAACAGATGAGTTCACAATGGCTGGTTGGGGTGAGCATCCAGGGCTACGGCTGTTCACTGGCGGTGGGCCTGGGAATCCCCATTCCCATCTTGAATGAAGAAATTGCGGGATTTACGGCAATATCCGATGAAGATATCTTCACCCAAATCATCGACTACGGCAATGATTATCCCAAAGGCATTTCCAAAAGCCATGGTCAGGTGAGTTATGCCGAACTCAAAAGCGGCGCTATCCAGCTCAATGGAAAAGAGATTCCGACGGTGCCCATGTCCAGCCTGGTTAGGGCCAGAAAGATCGCTGAAATTCTGAAAAATAAGATTTCCCAGGGTAAATTCACCCTTGGAGAACCGCAGTTTACACTGCCGAGCTGATGGTAGATTTAATACTTCTAGTTTTCTGGACACGCTCAAGTGCAAATGATCAAACCCTAATCCGGATAAACTGGAAATAACAAATTGCAAGCACCAAATTACAATATTCAAATCTCAAATAAGACAAAAAGCCAATAGTTTGGAATTTTGAATTTTAGTCATTGTGATTTGTTTGTGATTTGTCTTTTGGCTATTGTGATTTCATTGTATTTGTTTTTTTGACATAAAAACAAAACATCAGAAAATATTTATTCAATTAGCATGCCGTCGACCATACGCACCTTCATCGCCTTAGAACTGCCGCCAGCGGTTATTTCGCTGCTGGCCAAAGTGCAAGAATATCTAAAATCGAAGCGGCTGCGGGCAAAGTGGGTGCGGCCGGAAAACATTCATCTGACCTTAAAATTTCTAGGAAATATCGACCCCGGCGACACGGATAAAATAGGGGGGGCGATGATGGATGCCGTTGACGATGCTGCGGTCTTTCAGCTGGTTGCTGAAGGGCTCGGCGTTTTTCCGGGAATCAAGCGTCCCCGGGTCATCTGGGTCGGACTTAGGGGACAAATTCAGTTGCTTTTCGCTCTGCAGCGAGCGCTGGAGGAAAACCTGGCGGCCCTGGGTTTTAAAAAGGATAAAAGACCCTTTAAAGGGCATCTGACCCTGGGTCGTTTCAAACAGACCGTCGATCCGAACACGATCCGCCAAATCATAGGGGAATATGAAAATCTATATAGTGAAGCGTTCACGGCAAGGCGGATCATATTGTTTAAAAGCGATTTGAAACCGACAGGTGCTGTTTACTCTCAATTACAGCAGGCTGTTTTGGAATGACGAATGAAGATTGTCGAATGACAAATGAAGGATGTCGCTTCGCTTCGTCAATTATATATCATGTTGATTAATCAAAAAATATACAGCAATCCTTCAATTCGACATTTGTCATTCGTCGTTCGTCATTCCTAACGTTCGTCATTCATAGCAGGAGGAAGAACTTATGTCTATTTCAGCAGATAAAGAAAAGGCCGTGGTCACCGCAATGGCCCAGGTTGAACGCCAGTTCGGCAAAGGTGCCATTATGAAACTGGGCAGCAGACCGGTTATGGAAGTACCGGTGATTTCCACCAGTTCCCTGTCGCTGGATAAAGCGCTGGGTATTGGAGGATTGCCCCGCGGCCGGGTCGTAGAAATTTTTGGGCCCGAATCTTCCGGTAAAACAACCCTGGCCCTGCACGCGGTGGCAGAAGCTCAGAAAAATGATGGTATCGCGGCCTTTATCGATGCCGAACATGCCCTGGACATCGGCTATGCCAAAAGACTGGGCCTCAATTGTGATGAATTGCTGGTCGCCCAGCCGGATACCGGTGAACAGGCACTTGAGATTGCCGATATGCTGGTTAGAAGCGGTGCCATTGACATCCTTGTGATTGACTCGGTGGCGGCCCTGGTGCCACGAGCTGAAATCGAAGGCGAGATGGGAGACTCCCATATGGGCCTGCAGGCCAGACTCATGTCCCAGGCACTGAGAAAATTAGCCGGTACCATCGGCAAAACCATGACAACGGTTATTTTCATTAATCAGATTCGCATGAAAATCGGTGTGGTCTTCGGCAACCCGGAAACTACCACCGGAGGCAATGCCCTGAAATTTTACGCTTCGGTGAGACTCGACATTCGCCGAATCGGCGCCATAAAAAATGGGCAGGACGTCATCGGCAATCGCACCCGGGTGCGGGTGGTTAAAAATAAGATGGCGCCGCCGTTTACGGAAGCGGAATTTGATATTACCTATGGTGAAGGTATTTCTAAAACGGGGGATCTGATAGATGTGGGGGTGAACGCCGGCATTATCGATAAAAGCGGGTCATGGTATAGCTATCAAGGAGAACGAATCGGCCAGGGGCGTGAAAATGTCAAACGATTTCTTGCCGACAACCAAGATATTTACGACGATATTTTTCAAAAATCCAAGGAAGCCCTGGGGTTCGTGAAAAAAAAAGAAGACGGTCAAGGCGGAAAGCTGAAGGCGGAACCTGGAACGCGGAAGGCGGAATGAGGAACCTGGAATGCGGAAGGCGGAATGGTGAATGGGGAATGGGAAAGCTGGGAAGAAGGGTGATGGACGATGGAAGAGGGAAGAAGGACGAAAAGAGGGCAAACAAGATCAGAACAGTGAGAGAATTAACCGATTCCGGACAGGTAG
>CAMYLH010000040.1 GCA_947259065.1 uncultured Desulfobacterales bacterium | reverse complement strand
ACTAAACGTTATGATGTTAATCAACTAATCCTTCTATCCTTTTTAATCCCAATTCCCCATTCCCACTTCCGACTTCCGAAATCCCCCTTCCGCATTCCAACTTCCGAATTCCATTACATTCCAACGGCGTTTATCGCATCCATGATACCGTCAAACTCGGCAAAAATTTGCTTTTGGTTAAAATGTCTAACCTGAACGGCGCCGCTGGGACAAAATCCGGCGCAACTGCCGCATCCTTTACAAAGCGCTTCATTGACAAAAGATATTGCGTGGCGTTCGTCAAACTCAATGGCACTGTAAGGGCAAAGCCCGATGCACGTCTGACACCCGGCACAAATATCCGGGTCAATCCAGGAAATAGTTGCAGGCACCTCTACCTTGCCGCGAGTGACCAGGGAAAGGGCTTTGGACGCTGCGCCCGATGCCTGGGCGACCGCATCCGGAATATCCTTCGGCGACTGGCAGGTTCCGGCCAGAAATACACCGTCGGTGGCTGTATTCAGTGGTCCCAGCTTGGGATGTTCTTCCAGGAAAAACCCGTCAGCACCCACGTTGACGCCAAAAATTCTGCCGACCTCAATAGCATCCCGGCGAGCCTCCATGGCGACGCATAGAATCACCATATCTACGGCAATGCGCAACCGGGCGCCTAAAAGGGTGTCTTCTGCAATCGCAATGAGCTTGCCTTCTTCCTGGGGTTGGATGGCATGATCGGTGATCTCCGCCACTTTGCCCCTGATAAAGTTGGTACCTTCCTCCTGACAGCGACGATAAAACTCCTCATAGCCTTTGCCGAAGCAGCGCTGGTCAATATAGAAGTCGTATATCTTTGTATCGTGCCCGACCTTTTCCTTGACCAGGTGCGTGTACTTCAAGGCATACATGCAGCAGACGCGCGAGCAGTATTCGTGATAGTTTACATCCCGGCTGCCGACACAATGGAGGATGGCCACACTCTGCGGGACCCGGGTGAATTCACCCTTTTCATCTCGGATCAGGATATCACCGCCGGTGGGGCCAGTGGCATTACTGAGGCGCTCGAATTCAAGGCTGGTGAAGACATTGGCGTATTTTCCATAACCGTACTGCTTCATCCGGGTGGGATTGAAGGTATCATAGCCGGTCGCTAGAATAATGCTGCCGACCTTCACCTCAATCTCCTCGGGCTTCATGGTATGATCAATGGCGTTTGGCTCGCAGACTCTCACGCATTCCATACATTCGCTGCAATTTCCGCAGTTCAGGCACCGCTGGCTCTCCTTTTGTGCTTCGGCTTCTGAGAAGTTCAAGTCGACTTCCTCGAAAGACCCAGTTCTTTCCCGAATGTCCCGATGCCGAGAGGTAACCCTTGCCTGCGGGGCAACATCTTGCGGGATCTCCTGCCAGCTGCGCCCTGGAGGTTCCTGCCCGGCTACCTCCTCGGCGTAACGCGATAGCTCTTCTTTATCGATGAATCGCTGAATAGCCTCAACCGCTTTATGGCCGGCTGCGACAGCTTCGATAACCGATGCCGGACCGGTAACGGCATCTCCAGCGGCAAACACATGGGCAATAGTGGTCTGCATGGTATGGGGGCTGACTTGAATTGTATCCCATGTGGTTAGCTGTAAATCCGGCTTTTGATCGAGCCATGATTTATCGATTCGCTGGCCGATGGCCGGAATAACGACATCACAATCGATCAAAAACTCGGAGCCCTGCACCGGCAGAGGCCGCCGCCGCCCGCTGTCATCCGCAGGGCCTAACTTGGTCTTGAGGCATTCAAATCCCGTAACTTTACCTTTCTGGGAAAGTATTCGATTCGGGGCTGTGAGAAATAAAAAATCAATGCCTTCCTCTTTAGCCCCTGCTATTTCTTCGGCGTAGGCCGGCATCTCTTTTTCCGACCGACGGTAGACCACCGTGACGGATTCAGCCCCGAGCCGCTTGGTCACCCGTGCCGTATCTATCGCTACATTTCCCCCGCCGATAACCACCGCTTTTTTTCCGGGTAAGGATTTTTCACCCAGATTAATCTCCCTTAAAAAGCGTACGGCATCGATAACCCCGGCGGTATCCTGTTCCCCGGTTATTTTCAAATTCATTGATTCATGAGCCCCTATCCCGAGAAACACAGCCGAAAAACCCTCTTCTTTCAGGTCATGAAGTGTAAAATCGGTCCCGAATCGAACCCCGGTGTGTGTTTCGACACCCAGGCGGAGAATATGACTGATCTCTTTGTCCAGTATGTTCGGCGGCAAGCGGTAATCTGGAATACCCACCCGGAGCATGCCGCCCAATTCATCGAGTGCCTCAAAAATCGTAACCTGAAAACCTTTCAGCCGTGAATAGTATGCCACCGTCAGGCCGGCTGGACCGGAACCCACCACGGCAACCTTCTCAGGCCGATCTTCTATTTCCGGCAGTGGCAGCTCATCCAGGTCCACCTGATCGGCTGCAAAACGTTTCAGATCTCTGATGGCTATCGGCGTATCAATTTCTGCTCTGCGACATTCGTTTTCACAAGGATGGGGGCAAACCCGCCCCAGTACGCCCGGCAGGGGGAGTCGCTCCATAATAAGTTGAATCGCCTCTTTATATTTTCCCTGGCCGATAAGCTGTACATATCCCTGGACATTGATGCCCGCCGGACAGGTGACAACACAGGGTGCCCGATCCTTTTTATCGATACAAAAAGTTATGGGAACAGCCTGAGGAAAGGATCGATAAATCGCCTTTCTCACCCCGAGACCTTCATCCCATTCACTCGGTACTGAGACGGGACAGACGTTGACGCATTCCCCGCATCCGGTACAGATCCCTTCTTTTACATAACGGGGCTTGCGATGGATCTTGACGGTATAATTGCCGATGTATCCCGCTACCTCTTTTACTTCGCTGTAGGATAGCAATTCGATATTCGAATTCTGGACGACTTCGACCATTTTCGGCGTGCCAATACAGGCTGCGCAATCCAGCGTAGGGAATGTTTTATCGAACTGCAGCATATGTCCGCCAATGGTGGTATCCTTTTCCACCAGATAGACTTTATGACCGGAATTGCCGATGTCCAATGCCGATTGCATCCCCGCAATACCGCCGCCCACCACCAGGGTATCCGGGTGGACCGCCACTTCACGGGTTTCCAGTTCGTGATGATAGTTGACCCGGTTAATGGCAGCAGCCGTCAGGGTTTTCGCTTTGCGAGTGGCCTCTTGTTCATCTTGTGTTACCCAGGAAACCTGCTCCCGCACAGAAGCCATCTGGAACATGTATGGATTGAGTCCTGCTCGCTGACATGCTGCTTGAAAGGTCTTCTCATGTAGCCTCGGTGAACAGGAGGCTACCACTATCCGGTTTAAGCCAATTTCCTTGATATCGTTTTCAATCATTTCCTGGCCCGGATCCGAGCACATAAACTTATAGTCACGGGCCACCGCAACATTCGGCAGTTTCTGAGCAAACGCCGCGACTTCCTCAACCCGGACTTTATAGGCAATATTAATTCCGCAATGACAGATATAGAACCCTATTCGAATAGACATAGCTTTCCCTTCTTGATGGGTTGAAACATATCACTCAGTATCACCGCTGAAATGGCATGCATCGGGTTTCGTCAATGTGCGGACCAATTCGATGAGTTCCTCGGCCTCCAACGGTTTCTCTAAATAGGCACCAGGATCAGGGAGTCCTTTCTGCCGGGGCGTGCCCTGAAACTTTTGATAATAGGCAAAGGTTTTTTTATCGATGGTTGACACCATAATCACCGGAATATTCTCGAGGTCTTCATGCTCTTTGAGCTCACGATACATTTGAATGCCTGTTTCTTTGGGCATCGTTACATCGAGGATGATCAGCGCCGGCTTTTCTCTCACGGCCATTTGCATCCCCATGTCTTTATCACCGGCCTCAATGGGTTCGTAACCGCAGTTACCCAGCAAATTGCACAGGAAAATCCGTATATCCAATTCATCATCAACGACGAGTATTTTTTTTCTTTTTAGCTCTGGAGCCAAAACAACCTCTGCCTGGTTACAAGGGATTGCATCCAAATTTAGCAGTACGCTGGCTGGAAATAGAGCATAGAGTATGCCAGAAGAGTGGGATTTAGAAATTTTGATTTGATTACAAGAGGTTAAAGCAAGAAACGCTAAATATACGATTCGATTGAATGAGCCATGGTGTTGCAAGAATATGCAACAATACGAAACCGATTCTAAAAAATTTTGTTTAAATTAAAGTAGGTTAGAATATAAACTGCAGAGGAAAGTTCGATTGCGTTGCACAACAACGTTGCAAGTTATTGTGTAACAATCCCAGAAACGCTCGGATCATGGAAAAATTCCATATTTTTTGATTTTACGCCATAGGGTGGTACGTTCCATACCTAAAGCTTTGGCCGTCTCAGCGCGATGCCCGTTGTGTTGTTGCAGCACAGAAATAATTTTATCGCGTTCCTCGTTATCAGAGACTTGTAACGGTCTAAAGCTTTTTTTTACAGAAGGTTTGCGGATAGTGCGACGAACCTTCACGTATTCAGGTAGATGTCTCGGCTGGAGGGTATCTTCCCGACAGATAATCAGCGCATGCTCCAGAATATTTTCAAGTTCTCTGACATTGCCCGGATAATGATAGTTTAGTAAAATCTCCATCACTTTTTCGGAGACTTCCGGCAACCGGCTGGCACTGGCAGCGCTCAGACGTCTTAAAATATGCCCGATGAGAATTGGAAGATCCACCCTGCGGTCCTTGAGCTCGGGAAGTGTAATTCGAAATACAAGCAAGCGGTAATAAAGATCCTCTCTGAAAAGCCGTTTTGCAACGAGGGTCTCTAAGTTGCGATTCGAAGCGGAGATTATGCGTACGTTGACTTTCACCGTGTGTCGACTTCCCAAGCGATAGAATTCCCTATCTTCCAGGACACGCAGAAGTTTGGCTTGCAAAGCCAGCGGCAGATCCCCGATTTCATCTAAGAAAATGGTCCCACCGTCAGCCTCTTGAAAACGGCCGGTTTTATCTCTTTCGGCTCCGGTAAATGCGCCTTTCACATAACCAAACATTTCCGATTCGAGCAAATTATCCGGAATTGCCGCACAATTCACTTTGACAAAAGGTTTGTCGGATCTTAGACTAGCGGAATGGATCACTTTCGCCAGCAAGTCTTTTCCCGTTCCGGTATCACCTTCAATCAAAATCGTTGCATCCGTGGCGGCCACCACATCGACCATTTCAAATATTTTCTGCATGGCCGGGCTTCTGCCGATCATATCATGGAAGGTGTAGCGGTCTCGCATGGCCTGCTTCAACTGCTGCACCAGGGTGAGATCATGAAAGGTGGTCAGTCCACCAACCACAGTTCCTTTCTCGTTTCGAAGCGCCATATAGTTAGCCCGAATGGGGATGGGCTGGCCGTCCCGCGTCATCATTTTCCCCTGTCGACTGCTGCGGGATTGGCCATTGACAATCGTATCTTGCATTGAGCATACTTCCTGAGCCTCTTTTCCGCCAAAAATTGCTGAACACGATTCGCCTAAGATTTCGCGTCGACTAAAACCGGAGATATTTTCAGCCGCTGTGTTAAAAAATGTTACCCGCCCCCCCCTATCGACCGTGAAAATTCCGACATCCAGGTTATCAAGGATAATTTTTAGACTTTGTTCTTTATAATGGATCCGATCTATAAGATCAGCAATGGGTGAATGATCCTGCAAAATGGTTATACATCCGACAACCTGATGGTCGGGTCCAAAAACCGGGGAGGCCATGCGTGTTACCAGATGGGTGGTCTGATCCTCATCCTGGATTTGGATGACGGGTTCTTCGGTACTCGGCAGCCCCGTTCCTTTAAACGGGCAATTCGCTAAACACGGAACGCCGACAAAAACCTCTCGGCAGTCCTTGCCGATCGATTCTGAGTCCCGTAGGCCGATAAGTGCCTGGGCGCTATAGTTCATCGAAGATACCTGTCGCCGGTTGTCGACGGTGAAAGCGCCGATATTCAATTCATCCAGGATATTTAACCACTGGTCACATAAAATGTTGTTCCCGGAGACATCTATGTTATTCTCTTTATTCATCACGCATTACAATCTCGAGAGTAGATTGCCTTCATAGGATGTGATTTATTGCCTGCAAAATTCAGGCATTAATATCTCTCCCAGATCACCCGGCGATTTGGGATTCAGTTACGGGTAGTTTCAGCATAAACGTTGCGCCTTCACCCGGTCTGCTTTTGACTTCAATAGTTCCTTTATGTCGTTCTATAATTCCGTAAATGGTCGACAGACCAAGTCCAACACCGTATGCTTCCTTTTTAGTTGTAAAAAAGGGTTCAAAAATTAAAGGAAGATCAGCCGATGCAATACCCTGTCCGGAATCCGTGACCGCAATCAATGCCAAACGCTCTTCGGATTCATGGCGTCCTTCAATGATTAAGGTTCCTCCCCGCGGCATGGCATCGATCGCATTGAATATAAGATTGATAATACATTGCTGGAGTTGGTTGAAATCGCCCTTTACCGGAGGGATACCAGTTTGGATGTTTGATTGGAGGTGGATGTTGCTTAGTTCTAATTTATGTTGGCTCAAGATAACACATCGGTTTATAAGTTCTTCAACCCGGACTTCCTGAAATGAAGGCGGGGATAGGCGCGAAAAATTAAGTAAGCTGGAAACGATCTGTGAACATCGCTTGGTTTCATTTTTCGCCAGTTCTAAATATTGTATAAACTTTTTCTTTTGATTTTCATCCAGCTGCTCCTCGCCCAGGATGCGAAGCATGAGGCGAAAATAATTTAATACTCCCGCCAAAGGATTGTTGATCTCATGAACCACACTGGCAGCCAGTCGTCCCAAGGACATCATTTTATCTTGATGCAGGATACGAGCCTGATCCTCCATTTCCCTTTCCAACCTTCGAATTTCACGGAGATCTCTGAAAAAGCATACGAGGCCATTCGCTTTGTCTCGATCAAAAAGCGCGGTTGCCGAAACCTGCACGGGAATCTTGTGGCCGGATTTTCCTTTCAGGGTGGTTTCATAAAGCATAAGTTTATTTTTCCCACCGAAACGCTCATCTGAAAACGCAACATTAAAATTGAGGTATTCTCCCCGGGAAAAAAAATTGCTTAACGTCATCTTACGAAGAACTTCTTCCTTGGTAAAACCAAGCATCTGTTCCATGCACTGGTTATAGGTAACAACTGTGTCGTTGTCATCGCAGCCCAGGATTCCATCCATTGAGCTGTCAATGAGGTTTCTTTGAAAAGTAATGGATTTGAAAAGTTCCTGGATGGTTACGACCCTTTCATTTTCCAGCAATGCCGTGTAGTCTTTAATTTGTTTGCGGGAAGTATAACGGTCCCGGGCGCGGTTTAAAGCGAGGTAAAGGGCGTCATCACTGATGGGTTTGGTAATGAAATCCGATGCATCAAGCTGAAGGGCTCTTATGGCCAGATCCATCTCACCAAAGGCCGTGGCGACTATCACTTCAATATCCGGAAATTTTTCCTTGATGGTTTCCAGTACCTGGAGCCCATCTATACCCGGCATGCGGATATCGGTAATCAGGATTTGAGGATAAATGGTTTCGCAGAGCTGCAGTCCTGTTGCACCATCAGCTGCGGTTTCAACCGCATAACCAGCGTCCTGAAGGGTAATGGCCATTACCTCCCGGATATCTTCTTCATCATCTATGAGGACGATTTTCCAGATTGATTGGAGAGCCATGGACAATACCTGTTGGTTGTTCGAGTGGCGACCTTTTTTCTGCCTGGATCTAGTGTATTAAAGAACGATAATAACTGTCAACAGTGTATATCGCAGCCAGAGGATTATGGCCCAGCAGGCGATCCTTGGCGGCCAGAACCGTGCAAGGTGCATTTGAATATTTCAGAAATAAAGAATCATGACCGACGCACAAGCCCATGACGATTCCAGTTGCGATTTGGTGATGGCTTCCTCATTTTTCAGGGTTGGGCAGTATTTAGGCGATTTGCCATCCTCTTTCTGGCACAATCGATCTTGCGGTTCGATTGGGCAACGCGCACACCCCGGCAATTCATTCTTCATGTGATACCTCCTGCTTGCAATCTGTCAAAAAACGTATTTTCATTTTTAAAATTTTTTAAGGCCGTCGAAGAAATTAGAACGGGACTGTCGAGATCATATCCGGAATCTCTGGCGACAACAGGACACTTTACTTTAAACAGGAAAAAAATATTTCCAGGTCTATCACTCAAAGATTCATAGTTCCCTTGCCCTTTTGATATGATGAGGTCGGCCGCCCGGAAATAGCTCAGCATATCTGAAGAACATTGCGAAAGGATGGTTGCCGGGGCGTCAGATCCATTGGAAATAATAGTTGCCACTTTGTTCAAACCGACTTGAAGCGCATCATCCAACGTGGCATCGTTTATGATGGGCTTTTCTCTGACCACAAATACAATTTTCAATTTCTTAATTTGAAGAAGCTGTTCGATGAGTATACGATCGAAGACAATTTCTCCCGCATTGTCGGCAAGATATAAGATTAAAGAAGCCTGTCCGACACACTCTTTAAATTTGCGGTAATGTTCCTGATCAGGTTGATATCCTAAACTATCCTCTATTATTGAATACATGCTGCCATATCCAGCTTGGGCACCTAAATCGATGGCATTGCCGGCAATGGCCAACTTGCAGGCTGTTTCTAAAGTTTCATTTGAATCGTCTACCATGTCTTTCATTCGAGTATAGAGAGACATAGCGGACTTATTTGCACATCTTTTTGCTTCCAGATACGGATCGTTGTTGCCGGTAATCTCGTAGTTAATCCGGTAAACCTGTTGGGCTATTTCTGGCGGAGTTGCATCTAGAGCCAAGTCAGGAATCATAAGTGCCACTGAATTCAATACACGCCGATGAATCATTTCATCCGCAGAGGACATTCTGGCTGCCGCCAATGCCTGTCTGAAAAAGCAAGGTATACAATCAAGGTATGTTTTCATTTTGATATTCTCCGCTGGAAGGTTTTTAGTTCCTCCCCGCTTGTGTGAAACATTCCAGCGGCGGTGCTCGAATCAGAGCAACAACTGATGAATATAGCCACGAAACCCACGAAAAAACACGAAATATTATTTTTATTTTCGTGTGATTTCGTGGGTTTCGTGGCCAACAATACCCCATAAAGGAAATTAAGTTTCTTTTCCGATCGAACTGGCTGCTTCAGCGGCCAGACCCCCAGCTCTGCTGGTGGTCGCTGATTTGATATGTCTTTATCCTTACTTTTCCGCATTCCGAAATCCGAAATTTTAATCTTTTGCGTCTTATTAAATTTTTTGGTTCTTACGATGCACCTTTTTTAATCACATAAGTTGTTAGATCACACCCCCCTGACAATGGTGGTGCAAATACTACCGGTGCGCAGAGGTTTTGCAGCCGACGATTGATACCCCTTGAGCTGAATCGTTTTTCCCTGATAAATCGGACAGTATTCATCCGGTTCTTCAAAGCGTCCGCGCAGCTTTCGCCGCGCAGCACAGCCCCCCCCGCAATTGGCGACATGTTCACAGTCCAGACAGAATTTTGGTGTGAAATGGGTTTCTTTAAACAAGGAGGATTCAACAATGGCTTCTTTTTTATCTACCAGGTCATCAATGGTTAGATTGGACTCGGGCCAATAAACGCAGGCTTTTAATTTTCCGTCCGGGGTTATCCGCATGCTGTCTCCGCCGCAGGGGGTGCCGTTGAGGCCCTTGAGATCCAAAAAGGTGTTTACCAGAGGTTCCGTTACGGAGATGATTTCACTGTGGCCAAAGAGGATTTTAAATGCTTCCCAGTACTGTTCAAAATTTGGACTAAACTCTTCAGTGTACATGGGTTGATAGACGTTGACACGAAAGTCAGATCCAAAGGAAGCGGCGAGCCCGGCAATATTTGCCAGATCTTTATAATTTAAGTTCATCAGAACCGCCAATATGGACACCCGCAGGCCCAGCCTCCGGCATCGCTCAATTCCCTCCATGACCGTTTTCCAGTTCCCTTCGCCGCGAAATTGGTCCTGACGGGCTTGATCCGGGAAATCTACCGAAAATTCCACGTCTCCGAAATACTTGAGCATTTCGTCGGGGGTAATGGCGAGCGTGTAGCCGTTGGACGCCAGGGTGAGATTTATCGTGCGGTGATGCAGATAATCCAGAATGTCAAAATAATCAGGGTTTAAGCCG
>CAMYLH010000039.1 GCA_947259065.1 uncultured Desulfobacterales bacterium | reverse complement strand
ATTTCCAGCTGCACCCCTTTTTTATTTGCACTCCGATTGCAAATATTATCAGGGTTTAATCCTTTAAACTTCCCATGCCCCTTTGGAACTATGATTCCTCTGGATTCCAGATTCTTCGCAATGACCTCTTTCAGCACTTCATCCAGTCCCCCTAAAAATACAAACATTTCGGTGCCGGTGCATGCATGAATAGAGACCACTATTTGGGACCTCGATATTATGTTAACCGCCATGGGCTCGTCAAAATTGTGACTGGTTATATGCAGGCGTCCATTTTTTTCAGTTTTGATGCCTTCAAAACAGTAATAGTTAAATCTGTCTGCGGCGATCTTTTTGGCAATATCAGATGTTCCCGGTTCAATTTTTCCACCGTGCGGCGCTATAATCGTGATTCTGGACCCAACATCGCTGATGGATATTCTATAATCCTTATTGAGCTCTTCATGATTGGCTAATTCAGCAAAACGGCTGTATGTATCGTGTGCCATGACATCCTTAAATATTCAATCTGCAATCTTCAATTCCAAATCGGGCGGGTAGGATATCAATTATAACAATAGATTATCAAATAAAAAATATCTTTTTGCTACAGGTGCAAATAAAATTTATTGACATATTTATTGATGATAATCCCTTGGAAAATTTTAAAAAGATGTTATAGTATACCTACCGGTAGGTATATCAGCTATTGACAATACAAACCATACAAGGTAGAGACTGCGCCTTTAATAAACGAACATGCCTTTTAGGAAAAATAAACACGATATCAAGTCACTGGAGTCCGGGACCCGTGAACGGCTAATGGAAACCGCATCTCACCTGTTTGCCGAAAAGGGTTATGCAAGCACTTCGGTCCGGGAGATCGTCGCCCGGGCCGGTGTTAGCAAACCGGTGTTGTATTATCATTTTCAAAGCAAAGAGGGGCTCTATTACGCCATTTTAAAGTGGGGGGAGGAAGTTCAGAAAATAATTATAGATGAGGTGTTTGAAGTGTCGGGAACGGTGCAGGATCGGATCATTTTTCTGTATCGACGAATATACGAAGAGATTCAAGAGTACAAGGGCTTATATTCAATGATTCACGGTCTGATTTACGGCCCTCCCCAGGGTGCCCCGGGATACGATTTTCCAAATTATCACCGTCAGATGTTCGAGGCCGTTAAACGGATATGTTTCGAAGGCCTGTCATCGGGAGAAATCAAAAAAGCCAATGCAGATGATGTTGCGTTTCTGGTGCTCAGCCTGATTGATTTCAGTTTGAATATGGAAAAGATTCAGCCTGAACTGGCGGATCCACAACGACCCGAAAGATTACTGCGGCTTGCCTTTCAGGGCCTAAGCCGGGGAAAGAAGATTTAAATGAAAGCAACCAGGATTTTTTATACGATAGCACCGGTCGTATTGATCGCGCTGCTGGCGGTCTTTGTGATGACCGGCTGTAAAGATCAGGAAAATACGGCCATTGCCGAAAGCAACTCCCGTGAGTTTGCTGCGATTCCGGTTTCTGTAACCGTTGTGGAGCCGGTATCCATCCGGGATGTCGTTTTTCTGCCCGGTGAAACCGAGGCCTATGAAGACGTCAAGGTGGCTGCCAATGCCGCCGGCCGTATCGAATGGATCGGCCCCCGCGAAGGTCAAGCCGTGCAAAAGGGCGAGCTGCTGGCCAAAATTGATGTCTCCGCCCATAAAGCGGCCCTGGAACACGCCAAAGCGGCCTGTAGCCTGGCCAGCGATTTATGCGAGAGACGCCGGCGGCTTTATGCCAACAAAATTATCGCAAAAGAAGAACTCGATCAAAGCGAAACCCAGCTCAAACTGGCGTTGACCGATCTTGATCAAATCAAAGTCAGGTACAATCATGGTTTTCCCAAATCGCCGATTACCGGAATTATCAACCATCTATATGTGGATGTGGGTGAATATGCGGATGTCGGTAAGCCGATTGCAGACATTGTCAACATTGACAGAATCAAGGTCAACGTACGGGTGCCCGAACTCGATGTCCGCTATGTGAAAAAGGGCCAAAAGACACCGATTAAAATTGATGCCTTTGCGGAACGCCCTTTAATTGGAACTGTTGATTTTGTCTCTTTTAAAGCAGATCCGGCCACTAAAACCTTCCTGGTGCGATCGGTTATCGATAATCCCGAACATGATATCCGGCCGGGGATGATCGGCCGGGTCGCCTTTGTCCGCCGGCTCATTCCCGGTGCGGTTGCGGTGCCCCTGTTTGCTATCGTCGACAAAGGCGGAGAACGGATTGTATTTTTAGAAAAAGAAGGCGTTGCCGAATCACGCACCATATCCATCGGCGTGATTGAAGGCGACCGGGTGCAAATCACCAGCGGGCTTAACGTCGGCGATCACCTGATTGTTAAGGGGCATACTGAAGTTGAAGACGGCATGAAGGTTACGGTTAAATGATTTTAAATCGGGCGGCCCTTAAACGGCAGGCAACGGTACTTGCGCTGCTGGTCATCATCGTCATTGCCGGCGTTTATTGTTATGCCACCTTGCCGCGGGAATCCTTTCCGGACATTACCATTCCCTATGTATTTGTCACCACCACCTACGAAGGGGTGGCTCCCGAGGACATGGAGCAGCTGATCACCATCCCCATCGAGCGTAAACTCAAAGGCATCGATAATGTCGAGGAAATCCGCTCGACCTCGGCAGAGGGAATATCTACGGTGGCCATCAAGTTTCTGCCCAAGGTAGACCTGGATGACGCTGTGCAGAAGGTCAGAGACAAAGTGGATCAGGCTAAAAACGATTTGCCGGCCGATCTCGCGGATGATCCAACCATTGCAGAAGTCAATTTTTCAGATATGCCGGTGATCCGGGTGGTTTTGTCGGGACCTTTCAGCCTGCGCCGGCTGCAGAATCTGGCCGAGGATCTGCAAGATCAGATTGAATCCATCAGCGGTGTGCTGGAAGCCCGCATCAGCGGTGGTCTGGAACGGGAAATCCATGTGGAATTCGACCTGGATCGGGTGGGCGCCTACAATGTGCCATTTTCCAGTCTTATCAATTCCGTGACGCGCAGCAATGTCAACATGCCCGGCGGCAGTATGGATATCGGAGAAGCCAAGTACCTGGTGCGGGTTCCGGAGGACTTCAAGCACCCGTCGGAAATTTTTTCCATCGTGGCCTTCGTGCGAGACGGTATGCCCGTGTATCTGCGCGACGTTGCCAACATCCGGGATTCTTTCAAAGATCCCTTGACGCGCAGCCGGATTAACCGGGAAAAGAGTGTCACAATCGCCGTATCGAAGCGCAGCGGCGAAAACATCGTGCGGGTGACCGATGAAGTCAAACGCATTGTAAATGAATTGCGTCCCCAGCTGCCGCAAACCCTGAAAATCGACCTGACTGCCGATATGTCCAATGACGTGCGGCTCAACGTGGCCGATCTGGAAAACAATATTATTTCCGGACTGATCCTGGTGCTGTGTGTCATTTTAATTTTTATCGGAGGTCAATCGGCTATTTTTGTGGCCCTGGCGATTCCGTATTCCATGTTTATTACCTTTGCTCTTTTGACCGGTTTTGATGTGACGTTAAACATGGTGGTGCTGTTTTCGCTGATCCTGGCACTGGGTATGCTGGTGGACAATGGCATCGTGATTGTGGAAAATATTTATCGGCACATGCAGCAGGGCAAAACACGGCAGGAAGCGGCCCGGGTTGGTGCCGATCAGGTCGCCTGGCCGGTGATTACTTCAACGTTAACCACCCTGGGTGCTTTCTCGCCGATGATGTTTTGGCCGGGTATCATGGGCGAATTTATGGTCTATCTGCCGATGACCCTGATCATGGCCTTGAGCGCATCTTTGTTTGTGGCTCTGATCATCAACCCCGTGCTTTCTGCCCGTTACCAGAAAGTCAAGCCAGTCAAATCAAGAGGCAATCCGCACCCCAAAGAACCTGCCATAAAGCGGTTTTATCTGATTCTCCTAAAATGGTGTTTACGTCATCGGTGGGTGGTGGTGCTGTCCAGTTTCGTGATGTTTTTCGCCGCCGTAACGGCTTTTAGCATGTTCGGCAAAGGGACAGAATTTTTCCCGGATACCGAACCCAAACGCGCTTATGTCAACATCAAAGCACCGGAAGGCACCAATCTCGATTCTTCCGACAATCTGGTCGCCCAGGTGGAAAAGATCGTGTCCGAATATGAAGATATCCGTTACGTGATCTCCAACATCGGGGCTATGGGCGGGGATCCATTCTCCCAGGGCGGCACCGGAACCCACATCAGTCGGGTGGTGCTTGACTTCAAAGACTTCCACGACCGTTCACGGCCGTCTTCCGAAATCGTCAACGAAATCCGGCAACGGATTTTAAAAACCATCAGAGGGGCGGAAGTTCAGGTGGAAAAAGAAGAAGAAGGGCCACCCACCGGCGCCCCCATCAACATCGAAATCTCCGGCGAAGATATACTTAAACTCGGTGAACTGGCAGTTTTGGTGCGAAAGGAAATCAAAGATATTGCCGGGCTGGTTGATTTGAAGGATAATTTCGTCAAGGGCAAGCCGGAAATCCGGGTACGGGTAGACAAAGAAAAGGCGGCCTTGATGGGACTGGATACGTACACGATAGCCTATACCGTCAAGGCCGCAATCAATGGTGTCAAGGCGGGCGTTTACCGCGAAGGCAAGGATGAATATGACATTATCGCCAGACTGCCGGAACGCGATCGACGTTCCATCGAAAACCTCAAACGGATTACGGTTTCCGGACCCCGCGGAGAACCCATCCCCCTGACCACTTTGGCTGGAGTATCATTGGGCAGCGGCATCGGGGCTATCATGCGGCTGGACCAGAAACGGGTGGTGACCATATCCGGCGATGTGTCCGGCCGCCTGGCCAATGATGTCATTAAAGATATTGATGCGCGGCTCCAAAAAAATATCAACTGGCCACGGGGCTACGTCTACCGGTTTAGCGGCGAGCAGGAGGAACAGGCCAAAGCCCAGGCCTTTCTCAGCAAAGCGTTTTTTGCTTGTATTGCCACTATACTGCTGATTCTGATGACCCAGTTTAACTCGTTTATCACGCCCTTTATCATTATTACGTCGGTGATTCTCTCACTGGTCGGTGTATTTATCGGCCTTCTGGTTACCGGGACCGCCTTTGGGATCATTATGACCGGCATTGGCGTCATCAGCCTGGCCGGTGTGGTAGTCAACAACGCCATTGTTCTCATTGACTATTACAACCAGCTTTTGGCCAAAGGACTTAAATCCTTAGATGCGCTGATTCGTGCCGGATCGGTCCGCTTTCGTCCTGTAATGCTGACGGCCATTACAACGATCCTGGGGCTTTTGCCCATGGCGACCGGTGTCAGCTTTGATTTCCGCAAGCTGGCCTTGGTTATCGGCGGTGAATCTTCCCAGTGGTGGGGACCGATGGCCATTGCGGTCATCTTCGGGCTGGGGTTTGCCACTCTGCTGACCTTAATTGTCGTGCCGGTTCTCTGTTCCCTGGTCGACAGTATGAAAAACCGCAAAGTCCGGCCTCAATAAATACCTGTAAAACCGTGTTTATCTGCGTCCCAAATAGTAAAACCAATTCGCAGAAAGGAATTGACAGATGAAGCTGTTGCTGTTCAGCGACTTGCATAGTGATTTCCGCACTGCTACCAAATTAGTCGAATTATCCAACAGCGTTGATGTGGTTGTGGGTGCCGGTGATTTTTGTGTGGCTCGCCGCAGATTGAAAAAAATTATCGCACTCCTATCGTCAATAACCAAACCGACGGTATTGGTTCCCGGCAATAGTGAATCCAACGAGGAACTGTTGCAAGCATGCCGATCGTGGAAAAGTGCCCGCGTGCTGCACGGCAATCGGGCAACCATCGCGGAGATCCCATTTTTTGGCATCGGAGGCGGTATACCCGTCACGCCCTTCGGCTCATGGAGCTATGATTTTTCCGAAGATGAGGCCTATGATTTATTGCGCGATTGCCCCTCCGGCGGTGTGCTGGTCAGTCATTCACCCCCCGCGGGTGCGTTGGACGTATCTTCCGATGGCAGGAGTTTGGGAAGTCAAGCAGTTCGAGAGACTATCCTTATTAAAAAGCCAAACCTGGTTGTCTGCGGACACATCCATGGAAGCGCCGGTCAAATCGATCGTATCGGTGAAACCACCGTGATCAATGCCGGTCCTCAGGGAATCATCTGGGAGCTATAGTTTTCAGGATAATAATTTTTTTATCCACTATTTAATGATATCTTTTCACCTGGACGAGCACATTGATCCCATTAGAAGACTGCTATTCAAGTATCAATTAGTTCCCATGTCAATGGCTGACGCCTGTCTGGTTAGAATGAGTGAACTTCATTCAAATAGCCATGTATTTACATTGGACAGCGAGTTTAATCTTTATCGAAAAAATGGACGGCAGATGATTCCAACCATATGGACTGGTTAGCCCTAACCCGGCTATACCGGTTGCGGAACTGGGATCGGACGAAGGTAGAACTCCGCCAACCAAAGTGTGGTCACTCCCCAATCCCAATCAACCAGATCGGACAATCAAGTCCAATCGAAGTTAGGGTATTCTTGGCAATGTCGAAATTTGCCATGCCACCTTGTGTATTTTTTCTGTGGGCGAAGTACGCGGGCGGGTCTGTCAGCACCATTTCAACTCCCAAAGCTAAACGCCTTTCAGCATATGCAATCCTGAATCCACAGAAATCCTTAAACATCGACTCTACTTTGCCGAATAGGGCTTCGATTTGTACCAGACCTGAGCCAAAGGATTTTGCGAAATCCGAATGCCACCGGGTATCAAGGGTTGTAGATGTGAGACAAAGATTGCGTTTGTTTTCCAATTTTAAGGCATTCAGCGATGGAGCCACAACGTCAACATCGGTCGGACCAGCAGCAGTGCCTGTGGGCACGGTGTCGTACATCCATCCCTCAGATGTAAATAACCAAAACAAATCGGCATTGAGCTCTGATTGAGTTTGCCGCTTTGGAACACGTGCGACAACAGAAATAATCTGATCATATAAGTTCGGATCAATTGATTGGATATATTCAGGAGAACAGTTGTAATAATAAAATTTGAGTTTCATTTATAACGTTTACCGATCCTTTCTTCAAGGTTATCCACTTTTATCTTCAGTTTATTTATTTCCTGCCTGGCATCTGACAGTGAATAAAATTAAATCGTGCCTGAAGGATTGCCCTTGAAAAGCGACTTCATTCTGTATTTATGAAACTATGTACTAAGGAATGAACTTAAAAACAAGGTCAATTTCAGGGCTTAGAGTGCCTTTTTTACCCAACCCCGATTATGGTAACCGCGATCTCTCTTTTGCGCGCACGATTATCGTGGTTGATGGCCACGACCTGCTGCCAGGTGCCCAGTCTCAGTTTTCCCGAGCGTATGGGCAGGGTGATGGACGGGCCCAACAGGGCGGCCTGGACATGGCTGTGCCCGTTGCCATCATGCCAAGCCAGTTCGTGGGCATAGGGCAAATCGGGTGGTGCCAAACGGTTGATCGCCTGCTTGAGATCGGCCACAACACCGGGCTCGTGCTCGATGGTGGTAAGCGAACCGGTGGAACCCACCATGAAAATCGACGCAGTGCCGTCGATGATGTGGGAGCGTGAGACACAGGCCGACAACTTGTCGGTGATATCGATCAGATCCGGCCCGATTGACAGCCTTACGTCGATGGTCTCGCAAAACTGCTGAACGATCGTCATAATGATGTCACCTTTCCTGTTTAATTGATGTTCTCCTTCGCCATTATCCCATAATGAATTCCCAGGGGGAAGCCTCGCTTCCGCGTTTACAAACAACCTCAATTAGTGCTGGCACATCCTCATCGACGGCTTTTGACAATGCAGTCCTGAGCTCGGCTGGAGCCTGCGCTCGGTATGGTTTTACGCCAAAACTATCAGCAAGCTTAACAAGATCCGGATTGACAAGATCCGCTCCGACCAGGCGGCCGTCGAATTGGGTTAGCTGATCCCTTCTGACGTTTCCAAAAGCGTTGTTGTTAAAGACAATGGTAATGACACCAATATGGTGTTGTACAGCGGTAGCCAGTTCAGGCATACCATACATAAAGCCGCCATCTCCGCTTACTGAAACGACTACTTTTTTCGGAGCGGCTACTTTTACCCCCAATGCAGTTGGAAGTCCGAAACCAAGGGTTCCCTGAAATCCGGATGTAACATATGTACGGGGTTTATAAACTGGAAAACCGAAATAGGATGTAAACCCCACCTGACAAATTTCTTCAACAAAGTATCCATCACGGGGCAGCACTTCGCGAATCACATCAAGGTAAGCCAACTGGGGCTGGATTTTGCTGATGCGTCTGCGGCTTTCCAGTTTTGCTTGTGAAATTCGTTTCAGGTTGTCCTTTGAGCATGAAGCAAACGACGCGATTCGTTCTGCCAGGGATGCGGCTCCTGCTGCCGAATCAGCAATAATCCCCACATCGGGCTTAAATCGATCCATCTCATTGGGGTCGATATCGATGCGAATTAACCGGGGACCTGATTGGGGGCGATCATGGTACTGGTTCATATTTCCCCAGCGCATGTACTGCATTTCAAGTCTGGACCCAATACCGATCAGCACATCAGTCTCCTCCCACAACAGCCGGGCAGCCGCACTTGATAGCCCCAGTTCATGATCTTCCGATACGACGCCGCGTCCGCTGCGAAATGCGGTCACCGGCGCATTCAGCAACTTGGCCAGATTCAAGATCTCCGCTCCGGCATGCTGGGCGCCGCCCCCTACCATTATCATGGCCTTTTTTGCTCCTTTTAGGAGTTCTGCGGCCTTTTCAATCTGATTGCCGTCCGGATCTGCAGGATCAAGTGTCTGATAGCCGTGTCCCACCTCAACTTCCCATTCCTTTGCCATGGTATCCCAGCACATTTCCAGTGCAACGGGTCCGGGACGGCCAATGAGCATCTGCTCAAAGGCCTTGTTGGTAAGTGTTTGCGTATCTGCAGGATCATCGATCCGCTCCGCCCATTTTAGCAAGGTTCTCAGCGTAGCCCGCTGATCCGGAAGTTCATGTAGATGTCCCCTTCCGCTACCTAAAAAGGTGGATGGCACCTGACCGGTCATACAATAGACAGGGGTATTGCAGCCCCAGGCAGTGCATAATGCTGCTGTCGTGTTTAAAACACCCGGACCGGGAACCAACGCAAAGGCACCCGGTTTGCCGGTTGCTTTGGCATATCCCATGGCCATATACCCTGCCCCCTGCTCGTGTCTGCTGACTACAGCTTTAATTCCGGGTAGACGGTGTATCGCATCGAAGAGCGGGTAGATCTGCGCCCCGGGAAGTCCGAAAACGGTATCGATCCCGTT
>CAMYLH010000038.1 GCA_947259065.1 uncultured Desulfobacterales bacterium | reverse complement strand
AGACCTTGACCATCCCCGGTATGCCGAACACCGTGCCGATTTCAAGCAAAACGTCGGCAGCGTCGGCAAAATCGCGGCTGCCGTGGCGGTGTTTCAGGCCCTGGCCGACTTGTATCCTCAGGATATCGAAGCCCGCAGACGGCTGCTTCGTGAAACCGTCATCACGGCGGACAAATTCATCCAAAAGGACCATCACGAAGTCCGCATCTGGAATCCCGATACTGGAGCCCTGAGTTTTCGCCCATTACAGGAGGGTGATCAAGGATCCCTCTGGGAGTACCTGGAT
Organism: uncultured Desulfobacterales bacterium; assembly: GCA_947259065.1. Classification (GTDB taxonomy): domain Bacteria; phylum Desulfobacterota; class Desulfobacteria; order Desulfobacterales; family JAFDCJ01; genus JAFDCJ01. The sequence continues at coordinate 13,430 of CAMYLH010000038.1, read as the reverse complement.
TGGACCCTTTCTATCAGCTCCAATGCCGCCGCCTCAATGGTGATGAAAAACGCCATGCTGCTGAGGCATTTCGGCAGAGATTATCCCGTTTCAAAAGACGAGGCCGACCGATTTTTTCAAGAAACCTCCCGCAAACAGTTGCGTGAACTCTACGAACAGACTTTCCTGACGCCCTTCAGCCGCAACGGGCTGGACCTGCAGTATTTTCGCCAGGGCAGCTTCTTTACCCGCTACGGCAAACAACGCGTCCCCACCGGCTATAATAGTTACGGCACCGCCCGGGAGCTTATGCGCTTGCTGTTGTTGATGGAGCAGGGGCGGTTGGTGGATGTCTTTTCCAGTCGGGAAATCAAGCGCCTGCTATACATGACCGAACGCCTGCTATACATGACCGAACGCCGCATCCGCTATGCCTCCGCACCCGCCTTGGGTGATTCGGCGGTCTATTTCAAATCCGGATCGCTTTACAGCTGCAAAGCCGAGGCGGGATTCAACTGCAAAAAATACCAGGGCAATGTTAAAAACTACATGAATTCGGTGGCCATCGTCGAAACGCCGGCCGGCGTCAAACGTTTGTTCTACTTGGCGACCTTGATTTCAAACGTGCTCTACAAAAATTCCGCGGTGGATCATCAAACCCTGGCGACGTATATCCACCGAATGATCGAGGCGCACCATCCACTGCAACCCACGCCGCCCGGTCAGCTTCCGCCGGAGCTGACCTTTGGCCGCAACTTGATCGGATTCGACGAGGAACAGCAAGGACGGCTGCAAGTTGCGAGCGTCCAGGCGGCCCTTTCAAAACTGGGGTTCGATGTCGGCAAGATCGATGGGAAATTGGGACCCCAAACGACAAAGGCCATCAAGCGTTTCCAAAAAAAACAACACTTGAAGGTGGACGGCAAAATCACCAACAAATTGCTGGAACAGCTTAAAACGGCCATTGAAAGATTACCGCCGGCGGATCCTTCACAACCGGATCGAGCAGCGGGACAATGAAAGGATCAGATGCCCTGTGAAATCTTCCAAGCTGGATAGATTCCTATGTCTTTTCACGGACGTACATGCAGGCGAAGGCACCACCGCCCTGCTGATGTTCGCCAATGTCTTTTTCATTCTGTGCGCCTATTACTTCATCAAGCCCCTGCGCGAGGGATGGATCGCCGTTTCCGATATATCCGGACTTACCAAGATGGAGGTCAAGGCTTACTCGAGCTTCGGGCAGAGCCTTTTGTTTATCCCGGTGGTGTGGTTTTACGGCCGGCTTTCCGAGCGATGGCGGCGCAGCGACCTTATCACCCGCTCCACGATTTTCTGTATATCGAACCTGGCGGTCTTCTGGGTGATTCAGCCCGGTCTTTTTATCGAAAACCTGCCGTACACGGGCATTATCTTCTATCTTTGGGTCGGCATGTTCGGGGTATTCATGGTTGCGCAGTTCTGGGCTTATGCAGCCGATCTGTACACTAAAGAGCGCGGACATCGCCTCTTTCCCCTGATTGCCATCGGGGCGACGGCCGGAGCTGCAAGCGGATCGTGGATCACCAGCGTACTGGTGGACTCCGGACTTTTCGGAACCGAGTGGCTCCTTATTGTGGCCATGATACCGCTGACGGCGTCGATTACACTCAGCAAAATTTCAGATCGTCGCAAACCGGATCAGATTGCCCGAACGGAAGCAGCCCCCGAGCCCGAATTTGAGGATTCGGGACGCAGCGCCATCTCCATCGTTTTCGCGAGCCGCTTCCTGATCGCCGTCGCCGTGATCACACTGCTTTTGAGCTGGGTCAACACCAACGGCGAAAACCTGCTCTTCCGGGTGGTCCAGGAGTTTCTGACGGGGGACGCACTCAAGGAAGGCATCACGCAATCCGATACACTTTTGATGTTCACGCGCGACGGCACCACGGCCTTCTATGGCGACTTTTACTTCTGGGTGAACATCTTCGCATTGCTACTTCAGGCCTTCGTGGCTTCGCGCCTCCTCAAATTCGGGGGCTTCGGGGTGATTTTACTGGCGATGCCCGTGGTTGCTCTGATCTCTTACACCGCCATGGCTTTTGTTCCGATCCTGGCCATCGTCAAAGCCATGAAAATTGTGGAAAACTCGACCGATTATTCCATCAACAACACGGCCCGCAACGTCCTGTGGCTGCCGGTTTCGGCGGAGATGAAGTATAAGGGTAAACCGACCATCGATTCGCTCTGCGTTCGCATCGGCGACGGCATTGCGGCCCTCACGGTCCTCATCGGGGTTCAGCTTCTGGCCTTATCGACCCAATCCTTCTTCATTCTGAACGTCGCGCTAGTCCTGATCTGGATCGCCTTTGCCTTCGTGGTGATCCGGGAGCACCGTCGCCTGTCGGAGATACGCGGATCGAGCGGATAGGATAACCCTGATGCAAGGGGAAAAAGTTTTATCTGGTTTAGTCTTGTCTAACCGAATCTAAAAAGTCCCGGCCTTTAACCATTTCCTTTCGTATAGTGCCTGAGATGTTGCTAAATCCTGAATTATTGATTTTCGCCTGTTTGGTTCTCCGCCTGGCGGATCCGGGTTAGGTTATAATATCACCACCTGAATCAAATAACCGATTCCACCGAATAGCCCGAGATAAAAAACCATCGAGAGCATGGCTCTGAGCCAGTCCATAACATTTTTCTTCCTCATTATTAGTACTCCCTAATTCCATGGTGAGATATATTTTCTCGTTTAGAGCTTTTCCGACAATCTCTGAATGGCGACTTATTATCACAATATGTTGTTATAGTAAAACTAATTTTTTCCATATATCGTACAACATGTCACGTTTATGGCTTTTAGAGATAATTCCACCTAAATGGAATCCGGCCCGAATGATGCGGAATACTATTGAAAGAGACCAATTAGGGCACTTTAACAGGGAACCGTGAACGTTGAACCGCTCAACCTAAATTCATCTATCCATGCACCGGGAGCAGTGACGACATGACTTCGATCAGCTGCATGGGGTTTACAGCAACCCCGTTGATCTTCACTCCCCAATGAAGATGGGGTCCGCTGACTCTGCCGGTGGCTCCGGTCAGCCCGAGGCGTTGTCCTTTTTCAATTTGCTGGCCGGCAGTGACGTCGATTCTACTCAGATGGGCATATATTGTAAAGATCCCGGTTCCATGGTCGATGACAACGGCGTTGCCGGAATAAAAGAGATTTTCGGCCAATTTGACAACACCAGAATTGGCAGCGAATACAGGGTTTGCGGTACGGGCGCGAAAATCAACGCCATTGTGAAAACTTTTCAACTGCCCGTTAAACACCCGCTTATTACCAAAAGGGCTGGTAATGTCGCTGGTCATCGGCAGCTGAAAGTCGCCTTCCCACAACCGTTCAATGTTGCCGCCGGCATAGATGCGTTTGATTTTACGTGCCTCTTTCTGAGCCCGCTCAATGCTTTTTTTATTTGGATTTACGCGCGATGAATCCACCTTCAGTTCATCGGTTTTGTATTTCCCGGCGACAATCCTAAACGATATCTTCCTGCGATGCTCGCCCGCTGCGTTAGCCCATGCCAGCACTAGCGCTGTCGGCCCTGGTGCGGCGCGAAAGGGTATTGGGATCAGTCCGAAATAGTTGCCCGCCGGTTTGCCCGGATGGGGATACACCGGATATTCGCGTTGTTGAAAGGTGAGTCGCATGTCTCTGACCGGTGGACTCAGCTTGTCAGTTTCGATTTGCAGCAACAGCAGGCTGCCGTTGACGGCTTCCTGAGAAGACAGGGTAATCCCCGTAATGGGGCCGGATTCATCGGTTTGCGCCGAAACGGCCGGCATGGGCAGACCGCAGAAGAGTACCACAGCCGTTATAACCAGACCCGTACCTGTTTTGAGAAAAAATTTCATCATTTAGGAATTTGTAGACTGTCCGGGTATTAATCGCGGGCAGTTGGTAATTGCAGGTGCGGCCCGCAGGCCGCACCTGCATTCATTCGTCAATATTCAACAGTAAATTCCAGTTTAGCCCTTGATAATCCTGGGCAGCATCATCTGATGCTGGGGGCAGATGGATTTGGGATTTTGATAGGCGGCGCCGGCAAAGGCGACCAGGTAATTTCGAATATCGGTCATCTTGGCCACTTCATCGACCAGACCGTGTTGGGCGCAATAGGTGGGTCTGGAGTAATCATAATATTCCTTAACCAGTTTGTTCATTTCCTCAATGACCGGCTCAAGCGGTCTTCCGGCATCTTTTTCCTTTACCAGCCTGCGGGAAAAACTTGCCGCGGCCGCCGTTTCGCCGTGCATCACATAGATCTCGGAGGCAGCCGTTCCCAGAGTGAAGGCATTGTGCCGGTTGGCGGTGGGACCACCCATGAGGTAATGAGCAGCGGCCGTTCCCTTTCGCAGCACTACCAGCATCATGGGAACGTCGGTCTGCTGGATGGAATAAATCAACGATTGGCCCAATCCCAGCAGTTCCGCTTTTTCGGCGATATCACCGACATCGATGCCGCTGGTGTCCTGAAACCAGATAACCGGCACCCGGTCACGGCCGCAGTGGGTGACAAATTCGTTCATTTTGATCAGACCCTGGCGATACAGCTTGCCGCCGATGCCCGGATAGGGCGCATATTCGGGATAATCTTCACCGAAAAAACCCTGACGGTTACCGATGATCCCCACTAGAAAACCGTCGATTTTAACCAGGCCGGTATATATCTCGGGTCCATAATCCGGACGATATTCCATGTGCTCGCTGCCGTCCACCAAACGTGCCAGAATTTCGTCAAAATTGTACATCTGCTTCTGGTTGAACGGAAGCAGACGGTAAAGATCTTGGGCTGATAAGCGCGGCTCTTTAGGTTCGGCCACACGGAAAAATTTGGGTTTATAGGCCGGCATATCCTGCATGTATTCTTTCAGGCCATCGAGCACCGCTTCTTCGGTCTCAAATACATACCTGAAAAATCCGGTTTCGTCATAGTGGATTTTGGCGGTTCCCGGAGGTTCGACTTTAAATTGCTTGGCTGCCGCTATCAACTGTTCCGCGCCTTCCAGATCAAAGTAGCCCTTGGGCGACATGCCGCTTAAAATTCCGCCCCCACCCACAGCGATGTTGCAGTCCTTGTGGGCAAAAAGGATGGTGGGGCTGATGCCCTGATAACCGCCGCCGGCCGGATTGGTGCCGTAAATCCCGGCGAGCACCGGAATGCCTTTCTGGTTGAGCTCCGCATGTCTGAAAAAGGTGGTACCCGATCCCCGGCGGTCGGCATAAAATTTTTCTTGCTCGGTCAATTTTACGCCGCTGCAGTTGACCAGCCATACCAGCGGGATGTTCAGCCGTGTGGCCAGATCCGTGCATCTCAAAACATTTTCAGCCTGTCCCGGAAGCCAGGCGCCGGCAAAAACCTTGTTGTCGAAACCGATGATCACCGCCCATCTTCCCGAAATTTTACCCAGCCCGTCCATAACGTTGGTCGTACCCTCGACATTGTCCTTGGGGTTGTACAAGGTGTGTAGCGGAGTCCAGGTGCCTTCATCCACCAGGTACTCCAGGCGTTGCCATACCGTGAGCTGTCCGCGGGCATTGACTTTTTCCGTCGGCATGCCGGCATTTTTTACCTTTTGCACGGCTTCATCCACCTGGGCTTCCACCTCCTGCAGTTTGCCCACATTTGCTTCCGTACTTTTTATTTGTCCCGCTTTTAGCTCCTGTCCAAATTCCTTCATTTTTTCAAAATATGGTCTCATCTTCCTCCTCCAAGTTTTTGAGATCTTTGCCTAATGTCCCATTTTGCTCATTGCCTGCAGTCGTTGGCCTTTGTTGGACTTGAGCAAAATTGAATATTTTCAATGGTCCCTCATTTATTTGCCGAATGTCTGTACCTAGCGATACGGATAATAGATTTATCAAACCGGTTCGAAACTGTTATACATATATAAACATTACCCCCACGTCAAGGACATATGATAGCGGGTTGGGTGAGAAAGGTTAAAAATCCCAGAAAATGAATTACTGAATTATTGCCTTTGAGCTTGACATTCCATGCCCCTTTAAGTATCAAAGCAGTTTGTTATACTTTATCTGAGAGCCATTATAGACTGCTTTTTAAGTTGCGCAAGCCAACACCATACCAAAGGGAGGAAGGAAAGCATGAGTAAAGAAATCGTAGCGCCGATGCCGGGAACAATTATCAACATTCTGGTGAATGTGGGAGATGAGATTCTGGAGTATCAGGATGTGTTGATCCTTGAGGCAATGAAGATGGAAAACGCCATTCCGTCAGCGGATGCCGGAACCGTCAAAGAGATCAAAGTCAATGTTAATGACAAAGTTGCCACGAATCAGGTGTTGATGGTGCTCGAATAAAAACATCGACTTAACATAATCCACCGAATCAATCCAAACCAACAGGCCGATCTTATAGATTAAGATGGGTCTGTTTTTTTTGATTTTGGATGGATTTGTGCGAAGGTCGGGATTTTAGTTGTCTTTGTCGGGCTGGCTTTCAGAATTGGTTGGGCCTATTTTTTGATGAACTTTTTTCTGCTTCTCCTGGGAAGCGCACCGGCCTATCTGGCACAATATTTAACAAAGTTCCTTCCTCCTGATTTGCAGTTGATGCTGTTTGGCTTTGCCAAAAGCTTTTATACGATTGTTTCCTATCACCTCATGGGATATGTAATCCTGCAATACTCCGTTGACCATCCCCTGGTTGATCTCCCTGGTCCTCGGGAAATTTTTCGGATTATAGCTGTCCACTGCATAGATCAGGGGGATCTTCCTGAAAGAAGAACTTATGACCGTTTTCTCCGGATAGGCGCTATCGGCCTCAATGATTTAATCTGGCGGCTGCCTAAAAAAGTACGGTTTCAATGTTAACCATAAAGTTGTATAAACAACATGGATATGAACACTAGAAACAACATTTGCTTAGCTCTGACCACCGGTCTGCTATTGGGGCTGCCCTGGTCTGTTCCGGCTTTGTTCTTTTTTGTTTTTTTTGCCTGGGGACCCCTTTTGCTTTTGGAAGAGGAAGTCCGACATCAGACCAATCCCTACGCCGTATTCAACTACGCCTTTATCAGTTTCCTGCTGTGGAATATCATGGGAACCTGGTGGGTTGCGCGGGCCCAATTTGTGGGAGCCATTCTCATTATTCTCACAAATTCAGCGTTGCAGGCCCTCGTTTTTTGGCTGGCAAGCCGTATCCGGACCATCCTGGGAATTCCCCTGTTGTTCCCTTTTCTGCTCATCTGGATGGGGTACGAGCATTTTCATCTATCTTGGGATCTGGCCTGGCCTTGGCTCAATCTGGGCAACGCACTGGCCACGGCACCAGAACTTATCCAATGGTACGAGTTTACCGGGGTCCGCGGTGGGACACTCTGGATAATACTGACCAACTTTGCGCTCTTGAGGGTGTATTCTACTTATCGCAATAATGGCCCGGGTTCTATTGTTTCGGTCGGCGCAACAACACTGATGCTACTTGCTATCCCCATCTTAGGATCCTATTTTATTCTCCAAAACTTTGAAGAAGGAGGAGAGACAGTAAACATCGCTCTGATTCAGCCCAACTTGGATCCATATACGGAAAAATTTGACCCGCAAAAACATGCTCAACACGTCGGCGAGTTTTTCAGGACGGCTGATGCTATTATCGATGACGAAACCCAATTTCTGTTTGGTCCTGAAACCCTAATCGTTGAGCAGATTGACGAAAAAGATCCTTCAGCATCAATCTACTACCGGACCTTGTTGGAATTTCGGAAAAAATATCCAAAGCTGAATATTCTCCTGGGCATACACAGCTACCAAAAGATAAACAGTGAAGACATTCCTCCGGGAAGTCGTTTCAATCGCGAGAAAAACTTTCACTACGAGGCCTTTAATACGGCGCTTTTTCTACCTAATGGACCTGCACCGGCACCCCAGTTTTACCATAAAACCAAGTTGGTGCCCCTATTCGAGCGCATGCCCTTCGTGCAATATCTGGGCTTTTTGGGGAAATACTCCCTGGAACTTGGCGGATACACTGGAACCTACAGTCTTCGTCAGGAGAGTACTACTTTTGTAGCGCCTGACACGTCGACGACCATATTGCCGATTGTCTGCTATGAATCCATTTTCGGCCCCTATTGCTCCCGAAATCTGCCCAAAGAAAAGGGCTTTATTTGCATGATCACCAACGACGGCTGGTGGAAAAATACGCCTGGCTATCTGCACCACTTCAATTTCAGTCCGGTTCGTGCCATCGAAAATCGGCGAGATTTTGTTCGAGTTGCCAATACCGGGATTTCTGCTCTTATTAATGCCAAAGGTATGGTTATCACGAGGACTCCCTGGTGGGAAAAAACGATCCTTAAAGGGAAAATTCGTCTTCACCGGGGGCAAACTTTTTTCGCACGATATGGAGATTATCTGGGCCGGATATCTTTGGTATTCGGGGGATTTCTGGTTTTGGGCGGAGGGATTCGAAAGGGTCTAGGACGCCGATACCGTTATAAGGCTACTGATCGGAGGTCTCGATCCACTCCTTGAGGGTCCGGTGCGACTCCGCACAGCTGAACTCCGATCGCCATTGGCACTGGGCATTTAATTCCACTCCTTCCTGAATCACCGATACCGGGCGATCCGACGAAACCACCACCACGACGATGTTATCATGCTCGGATGTGAACCGCAGCGCCGAGTTATAGCGCGCGCCCCGGGCGCGATCTTCACCGCGAACCGTTCGCCCGTCCAGTAGGCAGGCAAACCCATGCAGGCATACGTCAGCGCCGATGTGCAAGGCCCCGTCGACTTTCGATAGGGACTTTGACAATTCCAGGTTTCGAGGAAGCTGGAGATCCAGAGGCTTCTCGAGCCTCTGGCCGGAAATTTGCACCGGTTGCTCATTGAGGTCGATGACCAGCGTACTGCCGTGCTCATGGCTCTCGGCAAAGTGAACCACACTGGCGATAATTTTATATAGACGATTGCTCGTTTCGTCATCGAGACTTGATTCGAGCAGGATCTCCTCGACATTGACCAGGTTGGCTCGATGGGTGCCGGATTTGAATCGGCCGTCGGAAAAGCTGCAGACCGCTTCCTCGTTGATACGCAAAAATCCGTGTCTGCCCCGATAGTCGGCGATGATACTAAATACCGGCAGTTTGTCAGCGGCAATTCCCAAAATAGTTTTGCCTTCCGACACCAGCCGGCGATTTGAATCCTCAACAGACAGCAGAAGTTTGCGGACGTGCTTAAAATTTGTCAAGCTGGGCTGTCCCATTTCAGGAAATCTGACAAAGAATTCCAATTGCGCAAGAGATCGCACGTCGATAAAAATCAGCTCTCCGACGGGCCATTGCCCCTCTTCGCGGGTTCTGGAAATACCCAGCACGGCATCCAGAATCGGATAAACCCGCAACTGGGTATCCCACCCGTGAATGACATTCATTTGATCAACCACATAATCCCGCACGGCGTGGGTCGAATATTCACTTAGAAAGCTGCCCGATATGCCGGTGTACAACTCTTCTTCATTGGCGATATCATGGGAAAACCGCCAGGCAGCGTGTTCCAGCCAACACTCCGCGGGGCCGATGGAACATGTGTCCGGATGATGCTCGGTAAACCACATCTGGTAAAAGACGGAACTGGATCGGCCGCCCCAGGAAATAAGGCCGGCTAATTCCAAGTTTTTTTCCGGCACCATATGGCGGAATTTCTGTATTTGGCCCGAAAGCCTGATATTCTTGCACCAGTCATTGGAAACAAGATAAAGTTCTTCAAATATGGGTTCATGTCCCCGCAGCAGATTTTCTTCAAATATGGGTTCATGTCCCCGCAGCAGATTTTGGGGATCGTAGATGCGCATCGGGCTGTCGGGGGTAATCGCATAGATTATTGCGGCTCGACTGGAACCCGAGAAATGCGACAGACCGTCCTGCAGGCCGTCGATGGTGTCCTCAATGCATTTACAGACAAAATTTAAACTTACCAAAGCACCCCCTTAAAAATACGTGTTACCTGTTGCGATGACATCGCAAAGCATCAAAAAGTAGCTTAGCTGGATCATCTCAACGCTTGATTCGTGATTTAACATGCCGGTATTTTCTTTCCAACTCCTTATCTGTGTTGAGCATTTCCTTTATCACACTTACCCGCTGACTTACAGCAGAATAGGTTAGTCCGAATTTTTCGCCAATTTCCTGGTTGGTGGCCACCCCTGACTGCCAAGCGATATAGATCAGCAAGTCCCGGTCGGCTTTAAACGCTTTTGGTATTCTGGTTGATTCCCGGTAGAAATCTATGTCACATTTCAAGATATCGGCTGCCCTTGAAAGTACCGATTCAATCTTTACATCATTCGTTACCCTTTTTTGATGAGGCAGTTCAGCATGGGGTTTATCCGGAAGATGCCGCATTTTTATCTTTTTCACAAACTTTTCGGTTCCCACAAATATCCCGTGGCGCAGGTCTTGCCACACACGTTGTTCCTCTTTAGAATATTTTTGTATATTACCCCGGTAGACCTGGTGCCGGTCTTTCACATTCATAAATTGCGATAAAATTTCGTCTATTTTTAACCAATTCTGATGTCTTTTGCCATAGGCGTATGCTCGGTAACTGCTCCACTTATAATCTGCTGTTTGCTTGACCATTCCGGCTCTGAGCGGATTGCGGTGGATATAATAGGTAAGCTGCAACAGGTAAGCATCGTTTTGTACCAGCATATTCTTAAAACGACCCTGAAATAAATGACCGCTTCGATGGCGGCGCAGATTAAATCTTTTGGTATAGGTGGCTCCGAACCACTGCATGCTTCTGCACAAGTTTGCCCGATTGGTTCGAAGTAGCAGGTGATAATGGTTGTCCATCAATACGTAAGCAAAGAGGTCTATTTCAAACCGCTCAACCATCTCACCGACAGTGGCTAAAAAAAGCTCGCGGTCATCATCATCGATAACGATATTCTGCTTTTCATTACCACGAGAAAAAACGTGATAAAGAGCACCTTCATATTCTATTCGCCATGCACGTGCCATCGGCTTTTTTTAGCCAATTTACTGTCAGTCTGTCAACAATTAATCACTAATCAAGATTTGACACTTAGTTTTTTGTCGCTGTATTTATTGATGCTTGCTTTTAATACTTTTAAGATCTATCATCCCTATCCGTTGCACGCAATTTTGCTAATATTATATTTACGGAGCCTGAAATGATGAAGATAAGGACCTCAACGATCTTATTAGGGATTTTAGCAATTCTGGTGGTTATCCTGGTCGGGATAATTATTTCTATTTATCGGAGTTGCCGCGGTGATCTGGTTTCTGATGATTATCTCCCTGTCCGTCAATCTTTACGCGGCTCAGCGCATTCATAGCGAAAGTGAGCACAAAATTACCGAAATAGCCGGAATGCCCGTCTCCGGCAAGTCTCTGAATACCTTGATTCTGGCCGCCATACTAATTGTCAGTTTTATAATAGCGTCAAAGGGATCTGTGCAATGGAATATGGTGCTTAGTTTTTTAAATCAGCACCCCTTTGGCAGCACTGATCCCGTGTTCGGCAAGGACATCGGTTTCTACGTCTTTTCGCTTCCCTTCTACCAGCTTGTGCGCGAACAGTTGCTGATTATCCTTCTGTTCGCCGCTCTGGTGACCGTCATATGGTATGTAAAAGAGGGCGGGATCCAGATAATCGGTGAACTAGCTCTGGCGGAGGACCGACCGGTCTCACTTCCCAAACTCAACGTTGCGGACAACGTCGGCAAGCATCTTCTGGTGCTCGCCGGAATCATGGTCCTTTTGGTTGCCTGGGGCTATCATTTAAAAGCCTACGGTGTTCTTTACTCGACCCAGGGCCCTGCTTTTGGCGCAAGCTACACGGATGTCAACATAAAGATCATGGTTTACAGGCTCTTGATGGGACTGTCCTTTCTGATGTGCCTTTTTATCATTTATAACGCCTTCAGACTGAAGCTAAAACCGCTCTTAATCGGTGCCGGAATATGGGTTGGCGCCATTGTGATCCTTGCCTCCGGGCTTCCGATCCTGGTTCAGCAGTTCGTCGTCAAACCGAATGAACTGGCCAAGGAAACCCCCTACATCGCTTATAATATCGATTTTACCCGCCAGGCATATAACCTCAACAACATTAAGGAGGTCGACTTCGAGGTCAATAACAGCTTGAGTGCTGATGAGATCAAAAAACATGACGTGACCATTCAAAACATCCGGGTGTGGGATGAACGGCCCTTGCTGCAGACCTACCGCCAAATTCAAGCTATAAGGCTCTATTACGATTTTCATAACGTTGACGTCGACCGCTATATGATCGCCAATCAATATCGACAGGTCATGCTGGCCGCCCGGGAACTGGTGGTCGATCAGCTCCCGCCCCAGGCAAAAACCTGGGTCAACAGGCACCTGATCTACACCCACGGCTATGGATTGGCCATGAGCCCCGTTAATGAAGTCACCGCCGAAGGTTTACCGCAGCTCATGATCAAGGATGTTCCCCCCGCGGTGGATATCGATCTGAAGATAGATCGGCCGGAAATTTATTACGGAGAAAAAACGACTGAATATATCCTGGTGAATACCAGCACCCAGGAATTTGATTATCCCAAGGGAGACAAAAACGTCTATACCAATTACCAGGGCCAGGGTGGCGTTCTTATCAGCTCTTTTATGAGAAGACTGCTCTTTGCCATTGAATTTCAGGATCCGCAGATACTCTTCACGACCTATCTAACCCCTGAAAGCAGGATCATGTTTAACCGCCGGATTAGAAACCGGGTGATCGCCATCGCCCCGTTTCTTTCCTATGATACCGACCCCTATATGGTGGTCTCAGGAGGCAGACTCTATTGGATCCAGGACGCCTATACCGCCTCTAACATGTATCCATACTCCAAACGATCCAAAACCCCCTTCAGGAAAAAAGAGCTCAACTACATCCGCAATTCGGTCAAAGTGATCATCGATGCCTATGACGGGCATGTCGCCTACTACATGCTTGACGCCGAAGACCCCATTCTGAAAACATACTCAAAAGTATACCCGGATCTTTTTAAACCCCTGGATGAGATGCCCGCTGATCTGAAAAAGCACCTTCGATACCCCATGGATCTCTTTGAAATCCAGGTGCAAACATACGCCAAGTATCACATGCAGGACGTTCAGGTATTCTACAACCAGGAAGATCTCTGGGAGCCTCCGGATGAGATTTACGGCGACAACCGGCAGATGATGAAGCCTTACTACATTATCATAAAACTGCCGGGTGAGGTTAAAGAGGAATTCCTTCTGATGCTTCCCTATACGCCCTCCAAAAAGGACAACATGATTGGCTGGCTGGCAGCCAGAAGTGATCTGCCCCACTATGGCAACCTGCTGGTTTATAAACTTTCAAAAGAAAAACTGGCATACGGCCCCATGCAGGTTGAGGCCCGGATAGATCA
>CAMYLH010000037.1 GCA_947259065.1 uncultured Desulfobacterales bacterium | reverse complement strand
GGGTTGCGCCGTCAAACTGCCTTCCACTATGATTGTCTAACATCGAATACCTCGTCCTTTCCTGTAGCAGTAACTTGTTGTTATTTGTGTTTTGTTATTTGAAATTTAATTGCTGAAACCCCTGGCCCAGACCTAACTTTGTAAGAATCTGGAAGATAAGACATTATTGGGATCTCTTGCATTGAACTGCAAGAATCCGTCATATCGCACCAGGGCGGGCTGAACACCGGCACCTGAAATCTTACGTTCCTTGCAACATGTTCTCAGGAAAAATCCGATAAGGGCTTAATCCTATGCTCCATTCGCTACGCTCTCTGCCAACAGATTACCGACCTCTTATTTTTTGCGATATATCCCTGGTCAATCTAAACACCTTTTGGGCAAGATCAATGCTCAAAGACCCGGTACCGCAACTAGGGGTGATCAGAGATTGGGCGGTCAGCTTGGGTACGTCAATTCCAAGTGATTCAAGCTGTTTAACCTGATCATCCCACTGCATCAGCAATGAGGTAGTCGTTTCCCTTTCAAGTTGTTCGACCTTCAACGTCGGCACAATGCCCCACGCCAGGATTTTGCCGGCTTCGAGAAATTTCTTTATCTGATTGGGATAAAGAATAAACCGGTCGAAATAGGCATAGGCGTCAAAGCTGACAATATCGACCGGGGATTCAAGTATCAGTGACCAGTCCGTGTTGGCACAAATATGGACTCCGGCAAGCCCGCCTTCCAGGTGAACAGCTTCGAAAACTTCCTCAAAGCACTGGCGGATCTCCTCGTTGGAAATACTGGTAAACTCAGAGGAACCGACTCCGGCAAGGGCGGGTTCATCAAAAAAAATTATCACCGGCCGTTGCAACAGCGAGAGTTGGCGTACCTGCCAGCGGGCTTTCATGGCCAATAGCTTAACCACAGTATCTCTAAGTTGGAAGTCATAAAAAATGGGCCTTTTATTCTGATCGACAATTCCGGTACCTAATGTGAACGGGCCGGTAATTTGGCCTTTAACGGCTATGGGGGGGGCGGCAAGGGATTGAAGACGATCCAAAAACACAAAGAAACCTCTGGCGGCATCCTCTTTCAGGGCAAATCGAGAAGTGTCAAGTTCGATTTTTCCTTCCATAACCGCCATATAATCTTCAATAAATTCCAACAGATCATTATCATAGGACTCGCTGTCAGTATTGACAAATCCGTTGCCATTATCATTGTAAAAGCCTGGTAGCCCCTGTGTAAACTGAACCATCATCCCTTCCTTTTTATGAACCGGAAGCTGGGCCCAGTAGGGAATTTCGGGTGTATATTCCATTATCAGATCGCTCGCTTGCCCATGATCGGTCAGTGGAAGACTGCCGATCAGGGTGGCAAGACAGTTTGCTTGAAACGTTTCGATCATTTTCAAGACTCCTCGCGGAACGATATTTTTAGGCCCTGGAGCCTAGACAACTGCTCCTAATAGTGCCGATAAACCAAAAAACATGAGACTCTATCAAAACTTTTAAATTAACACGCGGAAATTTGTTTAGCAAGATTTAGATTGTAGCTAATAGATCAACCAGACCCAAAGACTATACGATAGCTCTATTAAGACCGTTTTGAATAAAAGCCAGGTTAAGAAGGATATCTTTTTCTGGTGTTTTCGTGAATACAGACCTGGTAATTTACTTTTAACATAGCCCTTCTTTTGGACATTATCGGGCGTGGTAAAACCTTCTCCGAGCATGGGTTTCAGGTGTCAGGTGTCAGGTTTCAGGCTGGCTCTCGCGTCATCACTCCTGACACCTGACACCCGAAACCTGAAACCTTATTGCAATGTCCAATTTTCGTGCAATCCCGCGACAGTTAGGGTGTCACAGCCATGTTTCCAAGTTGAATGACGATATCTGCAATCAAAGGAGTTACGCCAATGAACACTCCTGGCAATCTGATTTCCAGCAGCTGTCATCTGTCCTCTGTTTTCTGACTTCTGTTCTCTGTCATCTGATGTCATCTTGCCGGTAGCAAAATTCCGATCGAAGGTATCATTTGTTTTCACGATCACTCCAGATGCACTATCTACCTTCATATTTTGACAAATCACCTGACATGATATATAAAATCAGTTGATTGAAAACGTTCAGTTCAGCAACTGAAAATGAATGGAAACCAAATAAATTTCATCCAATGCGCAAAAAAAATTCTGAATAAAGGAGACCATGTGATGCAAAAACATTGGAAAATCACGGCCCTGGCGTTTGCGGTATTGATAATTTTTCTTAGCGCTGCGTGTACCAAAACAAAAATAAGTTCAGAGCCCGCAGCAATGGCTACCGCTGAGGAAGAAGCAGCCAGAAGGGCCAAAGAGGAAGCACGACAAAGAGAACTGGCACGACAGAAAGCCCTGGCGGAAGAAAATCTAAAAGAAGAAAGCATCGACGCGACAATGGCTTCAGAGCGGGAACAAGCCGATAAAACCCGATTTGAAAATGAAGACATTTACTTCGAATTTGACAGTATTCAACTAACACCGGATGCCCAGGCAATATTGACGAAAAAAGGGAAATGGCTGCGAGAAAATCCCGCAGCAAGGGTAACCATAGAAGGGCACTGCGATAACCGTGGAACCAACGAATACAACCTTGCTCTGGGAGAAGGTCGCGCTCAAAGCGTCAAGACTTATCTGATGGATTTGGGTATCGACCTCTCAAGACTGAATACCATAAGTTATGGCGAGGAGCGCCCTTTAGACCCCCGACAATCAGAAAGTGCCTGGGCAAAAAACAGACGCGCCCACTTTATATTTGATGAATAAATGCTGATAAAACGAATAGCCTATTTTGTTTCGCCCCACGGTTTTGGTCACGCCGCCCGGGCCGCCGCAGTGATGGAGACCCTTTCGGAATTTGACCCAGGGTTTCAATTCGAAATTTTCACCACGGTGCCGTCCTGGTTTTTCCAGGATTCAGTGTCCGCCCCCTTTACCTATCACCACCTGGTCACCGATATTGGTCTCGTGCAAAAAAATGCATTCCAGGCAGACCTCAAAAATACCCTGCGTGCCTTAAATGATTTCTTTCCGCCAAAACCATCGCTGATAAGAGAAATCGCTGAAACGATTAACGCCTTAAATTGTGTTTTGATTATCTGTGAAATTGCCCCCCTGGGCATCCTGGTCGCAAAAGAAGCCCGAATTCCATCCATCCTGGTGGAAAATTTTACCTGGGATTGGATCTATCAGCAATACGCTGTCTCTGATAAACGCATCAATCGACACATCGATTATTTACAACCCATCTTCAATGCTGTAGATTATCATATCCAAACGAAACCGGTATGCCGCCGCAATTCGGCAGACCTGATAACCGCTCCGGTAAGTAGAAAAATTAAAACGCACGGCAGTAAAATCAGAATACGCCTGGGGATACCCGCGGATGCCAAAATGGTGCTGATTACCACAGGCGGCATACCACAAAGCTACGGCTTCTTGGAAAAGCTCAACAATCTGCCGAAAATCACATTTGTTTTGCCGGGGGCAGGCCCGGCAATGAAAATGGTCGATAATTTGATCATCCTGCCCCATCGTTCTGAATTTTACCATCCGGATCTGGTCAATGCCGCCGATGCGGTCATCGGAAAGGTCGGATACAGTACTCTATCCGAGATTTACCATGGGGGAGTTCCGTTCGGATACGTGGCACGATCCAATTTCCGGGAATCGGAATCGATGGTAAAATTTATTCAACAGCAGATGCCTGGTATCGCTGTAGGCGAAGCGGAATTCAACAATGGAAATTGGACTACCAAACTCTCGGATCTGCTGGATCTTGCTCCCGTAAAACGCAACATTGCCAATGGTAGCGAACAGATTGGCAGATTTATCGAAGACTTATTAACATGATTAAACGGATTGTATCAGGCGGTCAGACGGGAGTGGATCAGGCCGCTCTTGATGTGGCCATCAAGCTTGACATAGCTCATGGCGGCTGGATTCCCCGCGGCAGATTAACCGAAAGCGGCGAATTGCCGCAAAAATACCACTTGAAAGAAACTTCAAGTTCCCAATATTCCGTGCGCACGGAAAAAAACGTAGTGGATGCCGATGCAACCCTGATCATATCTCACGGCCCATTGACCGGTGGAACCGAATATACCCGGGAAATGGTCATCAAACACAAGCGGCCCTGGCTTCTAATTGATCTAGACCGGACAGCCGCTTTCCATGCCGCCATCGCTATCAACAATTGGATCCTGCAAAAAAAAATAGAAGTTTTAAATGTTGCCGGGCCGCGAGCCAGCAAAGACCCGGCTATATACCAGGACACCATGAACATCCTGGAAAGTGTCTATTATCTTGGTTTGGTTGAAAGCGGCATGACCGGAGACAAAAACGCAGTAAGTCCGATGCAGCTGCAAATGGAACCACCGCAAAGCGTGGCAGAGGCGGTTCAGCGTTTAATATCGAGTTTGCCGTTAAAAGATAAAACTACGGTTGCCAATATGTCGCAAAACGAATTGCCCGACCTTCACTTAAGCCTGGGTGTATATATTATGAACAATTTCGGTTTTCTATCCGGCAACCGGGAATTGATGAAATCTTGCCGGTCGGCATCTAAAGAGATATTGCAGCATGAAGAAGAAGCCGTCACCGTCATCATTACCGCATTGTGGGAGAAACTGCAGCAAACACACAAATTGAGAGTCGTTTAATAAAAATAGGGTTCGCAGGTTCCAAGTTGAGGTGATGAAAATTCACCTGTAATGGAAAGCCGGGCACCCGAATCCTTTGCCGATTTGCACCAGCGGATAAGGCAGGAAAAAGAAACCGCTGAAGATGTCCATAATTGACAACATAGTTTACGAGGCAATCCGATGCATTCCAGAATTACAATTCCGCTGTTTCCTTTGGGGCTTGTTTTGCTCCCACAAATGCCGCTGCCCTTACATATCTTTGAAGAACGCTATAAATTAATGATCGCTGAGTGTCAGGAGAAGAATAAGGAATTCGGCATTGTTTTCTTCAACGGTACCGATATCCAAGCGATCGGCTGTGCGGCAAGCATCCAAGAAATCCTGAAGCGATATATTGATGGCCGCCTGGATATCTTGACCCGGGGGGAAAGCCGTTTTGAGATTAATGAAATGTTTGACCAAAAACCGTATCTGGAGGCCGGCGTCACCTTTTTTGATGATGAATTGGAAGAAAATTCAGCTGCCTGTCAAGAGCTGGCTGACAACGGTATGACCCTTTTAAAACAATTCGCAGGGATTTCGGGGGTGCAGGGTGAATACGATTTTGCTGAAATGATGGATTTCAAATCCATCTCGTTTATAATTGCCGGCTGCGAAGGATTTAGCTACGAAGAAAAACAAAAATTTTTAGAGATGTCCTCTACCTATGAGCGCCTGGAAAAAAGTGTCGCATCCCTGGCAAGAATCATTGAGCGTACCAAAATTACAACAGAAATCAAAAAAATTATCGGCGGCAACGGGAATATGACACGATTTAGCGGCATACAAGCGGGAGGTAAGATCAAAGAAGGCTAATGATACATGATTCATCTGATTGGCAATCATGCATTGGCCCTTTTTAGAGGGCTTACTCATATCACTGGCTCTAATGGTGGTAGCTGATTCTGTGAGTACTCAATTTTTATGGTGTGGCGGATCTTTCAATCCTCCTTTTAAAACTCGAAAGTGCCTGGGAAACTCCCGGTAGGAAATCGGTTGATGATATCGAACGCCCGCCCCGTAATTGTGCAAAACAACTGCTCCGTTAATTTCCTCACACCATCTGACTTCGGCAAAGTTAATATTCGGCAAGGAAGATCCAGGTAAATCTGATAGCCAGACGTTCACCCGGGTACCTGACATAAGGGAAAGATCCGATTCAAAGTACATGCCCAGCAGACTATAGTTGTACATCCAGGCCTTAAAATGAAAACCCGTACCGCATTCCTCAATAATAACAGGAAGTTCATAGCAAAATCGCGCACAATCTCTTTTTTCAGAATTTATGCGCATAGGATTTGTCCCTGGTTATGGTCCTTGCCAATGAGTCCATATCTATACATTCCCCTCAATTTCAGGGCGATACTTACGACAACCTGAGTTTAGCCATATTTATCACTGAAAATGCGACGTCGTTCAATTCTTTTTCGCATCTTTTGGTACTGTAGATTTCTGCGGTCGACACCGCTTCTGCGATACCTGAGGTTTCTTCTTTCCGGAAAATGCTCAGACGAAGAAAATTGACGGCGGTCGGCCAAACGCCGTCGCCCCCCTCTGTCCTTGGGGTTGACGGTATTCTCTGCTTCGGCTATTTTAGCCTTCTGGAGGTCTTTATCAGGCATGATTTATCATCTTCACTTAGCCGTTTAACTTTTAGGAACACGTTATATGTGAATATTTACAGACATTTACTTTTTTTGTCAAGGAAGAAAATACATCTTCTGGCTGTAATCGGCAGTATTGAAACGATTCAGGTATTCAGCGACCCCAGGTTAGGGTCTTGGGAGAGGTCCCGCATAGCCTGTTTAATTCGATCACGGGTTTCTTTCGAAAGGGAAGGAGGACGGCCAAAATCCTCTTCATGAAAATCATCGAGACCAGTGGCACTTCTTAAGATCAGCAGTTGTTTCTTGAATCGATTACAATATTTACACATAAAAAGGTGTGCAGTCATCAATAGCCGGCGATGAAGCGGAAGTTTTCGATCCATGGATTCAGATACCATCATAGATACGTCTTTGCAATTAAACATCCAGTGTGACATAAAAATCTCTAATTTTTAATATTAAGCCAATTATTTTCGAGGCACTGCCGTAACCACATCCGAGCCCTGTAAAGCATAACCCAGCTATTCGTCGCCGAGATATTTAAAACCTTACAGATCTCTTCAGTGCTGAAACCATCAATCTCGCGCATCATAAACGCCTCAGCCTGACGCTCGGGCAGTTTACCTAAACAGTGGTATAAGACATCCATGAATTCTTTCTGCTCATATAACTTCATGGGATCGATAATCCATTTAGACGGACGAATCTGCCAATCACCTTCATCATTAAAACTGGTATCGACAGGATCATTTGCGGCAGTGTTGTACATAGACTCTACATTATCCGATGTCTGCTCCCTGACCCGTTTGCGAATGTGATCAACGATTTTGTGCTTCAGGATTGCAATGAGCCACGTCTTGGCAGTTGAGCGGCCCTGAAAATTTTTCCTCGCTTTTAACGCTGCAAGGAAGGTCTCCTGGACCAAGTCCTCTGCAATTGAAGAATCTTTAATCCTGGAGAGGGTAAACCGATAGAGAAAATCTCCATATTGGTCCACCCAACTTTCAGGATTTTCTATTTTGTTGTTGGTCTCATTTCGCTTTTTAGTCATTGGCAAACACATACCAGCATTCAAGAAGAGTTTCAATCAGTATTCTCAAGCGTTCGGTATGATGAGACGCTGACTGAAAAAGAAATGCGGCAACTCCAAAGGGGAATAATGCAGCGGAGTAAAACGATTGCCGGGTGTCCTGAAATGGTTGCGCGTCTAAACCAATCTTTTTACAGCCTCAAGCACGGCATCATAATCCGGCTCTTCGCTCACTTCCTTGACCAGCTGGATGTATTGGACAGTGCCCTGCCTGTCTACAACAAAAATCGCCCGGGCCAGCAGGCGCAATTCTTTGATCAAAACGCCATAGGCCTCACCAAAGGCAGCGTCACGATGATCGGAAAAAGTCGCCACCTTATCCACGCCGGCGGCACCGCACCAGCGCTTTTGCGCAAATGGCAGGTCCATGCTGATGGTCAGGATGGCAACATCATCGCCGACTTTGCCGGCCTCTTCGTTAAACTTACGAGTTTGCATGTCGCATACCGGGGTGTCCAGGGATGGTACAACGGATAATACACAAACCTTGCCTTTGAAGGAAGAAAGTTTGACGGGATTCAGTTCATTGTCCAGTAGTTCAATGTCCGGGGCTGAGTCGCCCACCGAAAGTTTAGCACCGAGTAAGGTCAAAGGGTTGCCCCTCATGGTAATTGCGCCACTATGTTCTTGCATCTTCATTCTCCTTTCTGGTTAAGGTGAGTCAATTTAACTTGGTATTTTTAGTTGGAGCGATGGCCCGAGATCCTGATACGCAGGAAAATAGCTGAAGATTTCAGCTTATTTTATTAGAGCCCAATAGTAGTTTTCACTTTTTGTAATTACAATTTGCATCAACTTTTTGTTCGAAAGAAATAATATCACCACGAAGAACACCAAAAATTCAATTTTTATTGTACCAATATTTTGTGTGTTTCGTGTATTTCGTGGTGGATAAAATAACGTTGTGATTTGGCAAATGAAGGATATCCAATTTACATATAAGCATCAGCCAATTTAGCTTTAACCAACATAATACTATTTTACTTCAAATCAAGGTTATGTGAATGTTCAGGTCTGATTAATTTTAAAAGGAAAGAAGACAAATCGACATTATTTTATCCGGCAGTCTTGACTGTTGCCAAACCAACCATAAATTTATGTAAGTTTTGCAGAACAGGCACGACAATAATTTGAATCGAAAGAGGCTGAGACCAAGATAATTATGACAAAGCAGAATTGATTGTCGGTACACGCTGCGAGGATCAATAAAATGAAGATCAAACGACATTTATTTGTATTTTTATTATCATTCTATATGGTTGCCGCTACCACGGCCCTGCAGTCCTTCGCATCGACCGAGACCGCAGTGGACAATGGCCTTTACGGTGAATTACTCAAAAAGTATGTTCGTATTGGAAAAGTTGATTATGCGGGTTTTAAGACCGATGAGGCGAAGTTGGACCGGTATCTCAACATTCTTGAACACGTTGAGCCTGATAAACTATCCCCCGATGAACAGTTTGCCTTCTATGTGAATGCCTATAACGCCTGGACCATAAAATTGATTTTGAGTGGCTATCCCGGCGTCGCGTCCATCAAAGATCTGGGAAGCCTGATCAAAAGCCCCTGGAAAAAGAAGATCGTGCGCATTGACGGAGAGATAATTTCCCTGGACCATGTTGAGCACGAAATCCTTAGACCGCGCTATAAAGACCCGCGGGTTCATTTTGCCATTAACTGTGCTGCGAAAAGCTGCCCGCCGCTGCGGTCGGAGCCCTTTAGTGGAGACATTTTAGACAAACAACTGGATGATTCAACCCGGTCATTTATCAATGATCAAAAAAGCTACAGGCTGGAGGACAATGCGCTTTATGTCAGTCGGATTTTCAAATGGTTTTCTGAGGATTTCAACGATGATATATTCGGTTTTTTTCTCAAGTACGCCACCGGAGATCTGAAAAAAGTATTGGATGCGAAATCAGATCGGATAAGCGTGAAATATTTGCCGTATGACTGGTCGTTGAATGGGGCGTAGGCGGAAAGGACGAATGTCGGATTAAGGAATCCTTTCTATTTTATTTGTTAAAAAACAGGGTGAAGCCTCCCCTCCGGCCTGTAAGCCTATGAAGCCTACGGGCT
>CAMYLH010000036.1 GCA_947259065.1 uncultured Desulfobacterales bacterium | reverse complement strand
TGTTTCGGCAAAGATATCGCTTCTCTCATTTACCAGCTGCGTCGGGTGAACGTGAGCACCAAGATGCTGGAGGCCTCATTTGAAGTCAATGAGTATCAAAAGGTATACCTTATCGATCGTGCGATCACCGAAGCCGGATTCAAGTTCAACAACCAAACCGTGGCAGTTTTGGGGTTGGCGTTTAAAAAGCACACGAGTGACATGCGAGATGCCTCGTCGATAAAAGTTATTGAATCTCTGCTCGGAAAGGGTGTGGCGGCTATCCATGCCTATGATCCCCTGGCCAATGAATCGGCCACTAAGGTATTTGATCCATCTAAAAACATCTTGTTTGAAAAAATCAGCTATTTTAATTCCGCCAGGGAAGCTATCAAAGGCTCGCATGCCTTATTCATTTCATCGGACTGCGAGGAATTCAGAGGGTTTTCACGGACCATCGAAGATACGGTGAAACCACCCTACCTCGTGATGGACGGGAGACGGATGATACCCGACTACAATGAACTGGTCGCTAAAGACATCACCTACCTTGCGGTGGGATCGAGGGTGATGACGCCGGCCTGAGAAATGTTGCCGAAAGTTAAGCCGCATCCCATAAAGGCGGAATAAACAAATGCCAAAAGTGATCTAAATTGCCTAAAATGACTGAAATTAAGGATTCGCTACGCACTATCTATTTTTGTAAAATTGACAGAATACCAAAATTTTAGATCATTTTCTATATTATGACTTAAGCCATTCCATCTTCATTAACCGCCATCATGCAGGCAGCCTCGGAGATACGATATGATGAAGGGTATTTTATTGGCGGGGGGATCGGGTTCCAGACTGTATCCTCTCACCCTTGGCATCAGTAAGCAACTTCTTCCGGTGTATGACAAACCCATGATCTACTACCCGCTTTCCGTGCTTATGGAGGCGGGAATTCGGGAAATTCTCATTATTTCCACGCCACACGATCTGCCTTTATTTCAGAAAATTCTCGGCGACGGATCTCACCTGGGACTGTCGTTTTCCTATGCCGAACAACCGCGCCCTGAAGGCCTTGCCCAGGCATTCCTTATCGGAGAGTCGTTCATCGGCAAAGATTCGATTTGTCTGATTTTAGGAGATAATATCTTTTATGGCCCGGGCCTTTCCGAAACATTACGACATGCCGCCCAAATGACCCAGGGGGGACTTATTTTCGGCTACCTCGTTAGGGATCCCGAACGGTATGGTGTGGTCGAATTTGATTCAACCGGCAGGGTAACGGCAATCGTTGAGAAACCAGAACATCCCCGATCCCAATATGCGGTGCCGGGCCTCTATTTTTATGACAATGATGTCATCGACATTGCCAAGGGTCTCAAACCTTCCGCCCGGGGTGAACTGGAAATCACCGATATCAACATGGCATATTTAAGACGCCGGGATCTCAGGGTAGAACTTTTAGGAAGGGGATTTGCCTGGCTGGATACCGGAACCCACGAGGCACTGCAGCAGGCGGCAAGCTATGTGCAGGCGATTCAGGAAAGACAGGGCCTGAAAATCTCTTGTCTGGAGGAAATTGCATTCCGTTTGGACTATATTGACAGGCAGCAGCTCAGAAAATTGGCCGACAATTTCATGAAAAACGACTACGGACATTATTTGATGGAATTAGCTGATGAAACGGAAGATGATTGAAATTCATTGAGTTCATTTGCCAGCTTTGATTTGAAACTTGATGCTCGATATTGGATGCTTGACACTTGATGCCGGTAGTTAAAAAATAGAGGACCGAGGGTGTTAATTGTCAGCTGCAAGGCAAAGCGCGGGGCGCACAGCGTATTCCATCCGACTTTCTAAATCTGAACACCACAATCAAACCTCCATCACTCCATCCCTCAATTAGCTGATTAAATATCCGCTATTTCCTTGACAGGATGCCGGATTGAGAGTAAAAATCCAAGTTTAATTAAAATTCGAGCTAGGGGAAATCAATGAATTATAAAAATACACTCAATCTTCCAGCCACTAAGTTTCCCATGAAAGCCAACCTGGCGAAACGGGAACCGGAGCAACTGAAATCATGGGATGATACCCGCCTGTACGAACAGATCCGCAACACCTCCAAGGGCAGGGAGCAGTTTATCCTCCACGATGGGCCCCCCTATGCCAACGGTTACATTCATATCGGAACAGCGCTGAACAAAATACTGAAAGACATCATTGTGCGCTCAAAACAGATGTCCGGCTTCGATGCGGTATACGTGCCGGGCTGGGATTGTCATGGCCTTCCCATCGAGCACAACGTGGACAAAGAAATCGGTGATAAAAAGAAACATCTCAGCATGGCGCAGGTTCGTCGATCCGGACCTATGCCGAAAAATTCATCGACATCCAGCGTGAAGAATTCAAACGCCTTGGCGTCATGGGGGTTTGGGATGATCCTTATTTGACCATGAACTATGGTTATGAAGCCACCATCGCTAGAGAATGCGGCAAATTCGCCCAGGACGGCAGTTTGTTTCGCAGTAAAAAACCGATTTACTGGTGCTTTACCTGTCAAACCGCTCTGGCAGAGGCTGAAATCGAATATTCCGACGATTCTACACCGTCGATTTACGTCAAATTTGCTTTGAAAGACGATTTGAGCAGTGAATTGCCGTCGCTCAAAGACAAAGCCATTTTTGTCATCATCTGGACAACGACCCCGTGGACGCTTCCGGCCAATCTGGCCATCGCACTTCATCCCGATTTTGAATATGTGGCCGTTGATGTCGGAGAAGGTCAGGTGTATATTCTGGCCCGAGAACTGGTTGACGCTTGCATGTTGACTTTCGGCATTGCCGAATATTCCATCATCGGGGAAATCGATCCTAAAACCCTGGAAAGCAAGCGCTGCCTGCACCCGCTGTATCAGCGTGACTCCTTGATTATCCTGGGGTCCCATGTAACCCTGGATGCCGGTACCGGTTGTGTTCACACTGCACCCGGCCACGGGCGGGAAGACCATGAAGTGGGGCTGCAATATGGTCTTGATGTTTACTCTCCGGTAGACAACACGGGGTGTTTTACCGAAGATGTCGAATATTTTGGCGGTCAATTCGTATTTGATGCCAACCAAAATATCAATGCCAGATTAGACGACATCGGAGCTCTGGTCCGGCAAGAAACCTTTGAGCACTCTTATCCGCACTGCTGGCGCTGTAAAAAGCCGGTGATCTTTCGGGCCACTCCCCAGTGGTTTATCTCCATGGAAAAGACCGGTTTACGGAAAAAATCACTGGAAGCCATCGACAAGGTCAACTGGATACCCGGCTGGGGACGGGATAGAATTTACGGCATGATTGAAAATCGACCCGATTGGTGTGTTTCAAGGCAGCGGGCTTGGGGCGTGCCGATAACAGTTTTTTATTGTGAAAAATGTGATGCCCTGCTGCTCGACGAACAGGTCATGCAGCAAGTTTATCAACTATTTGAGGAGCACGGCGCCGATATCTGGTTTGAAAAAGACGTGTCGGAGCTCTTGCCGGATGAATTAACCTGTAATGCATGCGGTAGCAGGCGTTTTGTCAAAGAGACCGACATCCTTGATGTGTGGTTCGATTCCGGTGTCAGTCATGCTGCCGTGCTGGAGCAGCGACCGTA
This sequence comes from uncultured Desulfobacterales bacterium, assembly GCA_947259065.1. Lineage (GTDB taxonomy): Bacteria > Desulfobacterota > Desulfobacteria > Desulfobacterales > JAFDCJ01 > JAFDCJ01. The sequence goes on along the minus strand of CAMYLH010000036.1, from coordinate 12,630 downwards.
TTTGAGATGGCCGGCCGATCTTTATCTGGAAGGCAGTGATCAGCATCGCGGATGGTTCCACAGTGCCCTGCTCACCGCCGTAGGCACGCGGGGACGAGCACCCTACGATGCTGTCTTAACCCATGGGTTTGTGGTGGATGCCGAAGGTCGAAAAATGTCCAAGTCCATCGGAAACGTGATCTCACCCAGCGAGGTCATCGGAAAATATGGCACCGAAATTCTACGCCTTTGGGTTTCGGCATCTGACTATCGTGAGGACATTCGAATTTCGGACAACATCTTAAAACAACTGACAGACGCTTACCGGCGCATCCGAAACACAAGCCGTTTCATGTTGGGAAATCTTTATGATTTCGATCCTGCAAATGACCTAGTCGATTACGGTTCAATGCCGGAGATCGATCGATTCGCGCTTCACAAGCTGCAGCTCATCATCGAAAAGGCGCGCGCCGCCTACGAGGCTTATGAATTTCATGTCATCTACCACTCGCTATATAACTATTGCACGCTGGATTTGTCGGCCTTTTATCTGGATATTCTTAAAGATCGGTTGTATACATCAGCACCGCAATCAACCAAGCGGAAAAGCGCCCAGAGTGTTTTGTACTATGTGCTCGAGGCCATCGCCCGGCTAATGGCGCCGATACTACCATTTACGTCCGATGAAATCTGGCAATACATGCCGACCAAAAACAGTCGGGAACCCAATATCCATCTAGCCTTACTACCTGAACTAAATCCGGTATTCAAAGATGATGCCCTGTTTAAAAGATGGGAGTTCCTGCTGAAAATTCGCAATGAAACCACCAAAGCACTGGAGGAGGCCCGGGCAAAGAAGCTCATCGGACATCCCCTGGATGCCGCGGTAACCATTTCAGCAAAAGGAAATGTACATGAGACCCTGCTATCCTATGCAGACAAACTAAGGTCACTGCTGATTGTTTCTCGGGCTACCCTGGTAAAGGATGAGACCCTGAACGATTCGTATCAGAGTGAGGAAATAGAAGGCCTGGCGATTCAGATTGAGCCCGCACCGGGCGAAAAATGTGAACGATGTTGGGTATATGACACCTCTGTTGGGAGTCATTCCGAACAGGCGACTATTTGTGATCGCTGTCGGCATGCGCTGGCCGAGATGGGATGATTGCGGCCTGAAGTCCCGACGCCGGACATAGCCGGAGAGAGGGTTGGCTTTTATTCTGCTGAAAGAATGTATGCCCCAATGGCTTTTTGGTGAGAAAGCAATCCAAGTTTGAGATCATATGTTACCCAAAAAATATACCAAACTGGCAATCATCGCCGGACTTGTTGTGCTGGCCGACCAGGTTTCGAAGGCATTCATTCTAAAGCTTCTGCCGTATCACCAGAGTACTACCATCATAAAAGGTTTTTTTGATATCACCCACATCCGTAATCCCGGGGGGGCTTTTGGCCTTATGGCCAATATGAGCCCGATTGTTCGCACCGTGATTTTTCTTTTCATTTCATCTCTGGCCGTCGGCTTGATTTTTTATTTTTATAAAAAAACACCCAGCAGCCAGTCTTTTCTTGCCACCGCTTTTGCCTTGATTTTCGGAGGTGCCATCGGAAATCTGATAGATAGGGTCCGATTTGGAAATGTTGTGGACTTCCTTGACATTTACCTCGGCAATTTCCACTGGCCTGCCTTTAACATTGCCGACAGTGCGATTACCGTAGGTATTTTTATTTTCCTATTTCATTTGCTGTTTAAAAAAATGCCGGAGTAGGCAGTTGCAATCGAAAATACGAAATTCGAATATCGAAATGCCCTGGCCCAGACCTGAATCACAGAGAAAGTTTGCACCTACATCGATAGCCCCTTTCAACCATGGAGATCTATTTGATAGCAGTCGCGCCAGGGATTTCGGATTTAAATGAGCGAGGCAATAGTCTTCGCCCCTTCCAGAGGGTTTCCTGAGGCCTCCCGCTCTGCGAGAGGAGCGTTCACTGTAACACTATGTCCGTTATCAGCCATAAAGAATTCGATACGTATTTGCAGGATCGCGGAAACGATCCGTTTCTCCCTGTGTACCTGATTTACGGTGAAGATTTGTTGACCAAAGCTGCGTTTGATGCGCTTTTAAATGCTTTGATACCGGTCTCAGAGCGCAGCATCAACTATGAACCGCTGGACGGGACCCAGGAAAATATTCATGAGGTTATCGGTCGGGTCAACACCTTTTCGCTGTTGCCCGGTACAAAAGTGATTGCGCTGCGCGAATCCAAGATTTTTTATGCCAGGCAGGATAAAAACCAAATGCTTGATAATGCCAAAAAAGCATTTGAGGATGATAATTTAAAAAAAGCTGCCGGACATCTTCTGGCTTTGATGGGGATTTTTAATCTCTCCTTTGAAGATATGGACAAATCCACCAGAGAAAAAAACCTGGGTGCCAGCCATACTTCCGGAACAGATGACATCTGGTTAGATGAAATCATCACATACTGCCGACAGCACGACCTGGCCGTGCCCATCGCCCGGGATGACTGCCGCATTTTACAGCTGGCGGTGGAAAAGGGATTCCCGCAAAATAACCATCTGATCATCACAACGGATACGGTAGACAAACGGCGGGGCCTGTTTAAAACTTTGAGCAATAAGGGGGTGGTAGTGGACTGTTCGGTGCCAAAAGGTGCGCGCCGGGCAGACCAGATTGCCCAGGAGTCCGTTTTGGTTGAAAAAATGAATTCAATTCTGACCGAAGGCGGCAAAACCATGGACCAGGCAACCTACCTAACCCTTTATGAAATGACCGGCTTCGACTTACGAACCTTTTGCCATAATCTGGATAAATTAATAAGCTGGGTTGGAGATCGAGTCGAAATTACCATTAAAGATGTCGAGTCCGTTTTACAGCGCACCAAAAGGGACCCGATCTATGAATTGACCAATGCTTTAGCAGATCGCAGTACTGATTCAGCCCTTTTTTTTCTGAATTCCATACTGTCTTCTAACATTCATCCGCTGCAGGTGCTCACTGCTCTGGTCAATCAGGTCAGAAAACTTCTGCTGGCTAAAGGCTTCGTTAACAGTCCCCAGGGAAAGGACTGGCAGAGGGCCTGCCCGTATAGCTATTTTCAAAAGCAAATTATCCCGGCCATTGTCGATTATGACCGCACCGGCCATTGTCGATTATGACCGCAAGCTGACGGATCAATTGGACCAGTGGCAGACCATGCTGTCTGCAGAGGCAATCCCACAAAAAACCGGATCCCCGAAAAAAAATAAAACGAAAAAAAGAAAAGCGATCACGGATCTTCTAATCGCTAAAAATCCGAAAAATCCCTACCCAATCTATCTACTGCTCAAAAAATCGGATGGATTTTCTCAAGACCAGCTTGTCAGCGCCCTAGAAGTCCTGGGTGAGGCCGACAAAAAGCTGAAAACCAGCTCACAGTCACCGAAGCTGGTTTTAGAAAAAGCAATATTGAGTATTTGCAAAATGTAGGAGATTTGCTACATGGGCTTTATCAGACAGCAGGAAGAGAAACTTGCGGTTCGATTCTTAAGCTGGCAATATGAGAAATTGAAAAAACCGATTCCCGATGAAGCGGAATTAGAGAGCCAGGCGGCTAGAATTGTGGCGGAAGCCCACCGAATTGCCAGGCAAAGAGGGCGTAATGTCTTATCTATTATCAAAGACCTCATTGCCGAGAAAAAAAAATAGCGGTTTTGTGGGCAATCATTTTGCGCTCTGGATATTCGTCTTTCCCGCTAGTCCGAGGAACCTGCCATACTTTCCCGGCCCATGACAGAGCGTCGCATCGTTAAAATTGAATTGAACCGGCTATCCGCTTAAATTTTGCTCGCTATACGATCTATTTAGATTTTCCCAGATGACTAATGATGGATTCATTTATTTCGTGATCGTCTTGTTTGAGCATCGGGATGAGTTCAGTGGCAACTTCTCTTAATGATTTAATTTTCTTTTCGCGCATGACGCTTTGAATCTTTTCGACGCCGTCTTCTATCATCTTCAATCCATCAGCTATGGCAATTACATCTTGCTTGTCCATGTCTGCATTTCCTTTCTTGCATTCGCATTTTCATCAGGGGTTGATTTTCCATTGTTTAAATCTTATTTTAATTGACGATAAAATTCAAGATAAAGGGGGATCAAACATGCAGGATGCCTGGGCAGAAAAACTATCCTGTGCCACTCACTGCCATCGGTGCAATCTAAAAATGGCGCCGGACAACCCGAGAATTCTCTCTGTTATAAGTCATGAGGCCATTTGCATGTCCTGCAAAGATCAGGAGGAAAAGCGGGCCGATTATGAGCAAATGTCTAAACAGATGATCGGGCAATGTCTGATAGACACTGAAATACAATGGGGTGATCCGCAGGGCTACTGCTATCACCACTTCTATCCGTTCACGTGCTGATTTAAAATCCCCACATAACCGGATTTTCATCCAGATAATTTGTAACGCATCGTCCGATAACATCCATCCGGGCCAAATCATTCGCGGATAAAACCAAATCAGCTGCGCGGGCATTCTGAAGCACCTGATCGGCGTTGCGGGCACCGGCTATAGCACATGTGCCGGCATGAGACATTACCCAGGCCAAGGCCAGCTGTCCCAAACTCGCGGCATTTTTTTCAGCAATCGGACGAAGCCCGTCCAGCGCCTTTTGGGCACGCCTAAAATTTTCCGGCTTAAACAGCCTGTTCTTAATGCGGTGATCTCCTTTTTCAAATTTATGGTTGTGTGTAAATTTTCCAGTCAGCAATCCCTGGGCCATAGGTGAATATGCTAGAATGGATACCTTGTTTTGCCGGCAATAAGACATGACATCCCTTTCAATCTGTCGCCAGAACAGGGAATACGGGGATTGAATGCTGTCGATGCGGGCATATCGAGCAGCCTCTTCCAGCTGAGCGCATGAAAAATTGGATACACCAATTGCTCGTATTTTAGCCTGCTCTTTGAGCTCATTCATGGCCGCCAAGGTTTCTTCAATGGGAACAGTTCGGGTGCCGAAGGCGCCGGCAGGCCAGTGGATCTGATACAGATCAATATAATCGGTTTTCAAATTTTTTAGGGATTGATGACAGGAATCAATGACCTGGTTAAATTGAAGACGGTTGGCAAACACTTTGGTAGCTAGGATAACATCGGTGCGCACCCCGGCTAAAGCTGCCCCGAGAATACGTTCCGAATGCCCTTTGCCATAAGCCGCCGCGGTATCAAAGGTGGTAATGCCGGCCTCAAAGGCCGCTTGAATTGCCCGGGTGGACTGCACATCATCGATTCCGACCCACATCTCTTTGCCAGCCTGCCATGTGCCCATGAGAATCGGGGAGATTTTCAGATCAGACGTGCCCAGCGTGTGAAGCTGCATGGGTTCCTCCGGGTTGCTGCAGTGACTGTTAACTTCGATTGGTCTCCACTATCCTTGCAGACAAACCACAATTTTGCGTAATTCTTGATTTATGAATAATTTCCACTTCTTTTATCTTGAATATCATAATTTCGTAAATTAATCACTAACCCGTGAAATACAAGCACGGCCCGCATTGGTAAACAGGTGGATTTATTTCTTCGTCAATCCTTAGCGGGATGAAATGATTATAATCCGCTTGACTTATTTGATGAATATCGAATAATTGAAGTATCGACGATCGCTTTTATCCCTCAAAGAAATAGGAGGAAGACAGATGAAATGCCACGAAGTTGATTACAAAATTTTCGGCGATGATATGCAGATTGTGGAGGTTGAGCTGGATCCCTCAGAGACAGTTGTGGCTGAGGCCGGTGCAATGAATTACATGGAGGACGACATCACTTTTGAGGCCAAAATGGGAGACGGTTCCAAGGCCGGCGTGGGAATGTTGGGCAAGTTAATGAATGTGGGAAAACGCGTGATTACCGGTGAGTCGGTATTTATGACCCATTTTACAAATACCGGGGCGGGGAAAAAGAGGGTTGCCTTTGCCGCACCATATCCCGGTAAAATTATTGCCCTCGATATGGCCAAAATAAACGGTGATCTCCTGTGTCAGAAAGACGCCTTTTTATGCGCCGCTCTCGGTACCGAAATCGGGATCGCCTTTACCAAGCGGCTTGGCACCGGTTTCTTTGGCGGTGAAGGCTTCATACTCCAGCGGTTGCGCGGTGACGGCATGGTATTTATCCATGCCGGCGGCACCGTGATAAAGAAGACACTGAAAAATGAAACTCTCAGGGTAGATACGGGCTGTCTTGTGGCATTCACGGCGGGAGTCAACTATGACATTGAAGCGGCTGGTGGCCTGAAGTCCATGTTTTTCGGCGGTGAAGGATTTTTTCTGGCCACGCTGAGAGGTACCGGTGTTGTAATGCTGCAAAGCCTGCCGTTTTCCCGTATGGCCGATCGTATTTTACAGCATGCGCCTTCAGGCGGCGGCAGTCGCAAAGGGGAGGGCTCTCTTTTAGGTACCCTTGGCGGATTTATCGATGGTGATAATCGTTAATGCTGCCAGGCGCGGAGATTGATCTTGTACCTTGCTTTTGAAAAAATAAATAGCAAAACCCGCTATTTCATCAGAGAATCCTATCCGCAAGCGGATCATTTTCTGAGCCGGGATCTGATCGATTTAGGAGCCGATCCCGGCAGCTATATCGTCTATCCCGGGGGCAATTCGTTTTATATCGATCAGATCATTGAGGATCGGCTCGCCGACATGGGGGCCCAGGTCGACCCGGATGAGCTCGAAGACATGTTCTGGCCCTTCGTCCAATCCGAAATCCGAAGAATTTTAGAGCCGTTTCGCAGCAGGGAAAAACGGCATCAGGCCAGCCGCCAAAAAAAGAGACCGGATGATAAAAAGGATACACGTCTTCACATTTTTGACAAACGCAGGGTGCACTATTTAAGATTCGGTCAAATGGATCAACGAGAGATCGGTCGGTTGCCGTTAAAATTTTTCCGCATACTGAATAACAAGTCAAGGGATGAAATCGAACAGACATTCATCAATATGGAAACCAGGTTGTCACCCCGTGAATATAAAGCTTATGTGTATGTGGTTTTTGATCTTCAGCAATTTTTTTATGAATCTTATGCAAAGAACACTCCCCAATCGTTAAGTACGGATAAGGTCGATGCGCATTTTATCGAGCAGGTCTGCCGCTTGAACACGGAGCAACCTTTCTGGGCCGGAATGAAAACCGGTGACCGTCTGCACCGTTATCTGGTGAGATATGTGATTATGTATTTTGACCATGACTTCGCGTCTGGGTCTTTCATGGAGGATTACATCCGTCAGTTTATCAACAGCCACAGGGATCACCGTGCGCCCTATAAAACCGGTGCATCCACCTTGAGAAAGGCCAGCGCTGCATTCGGCGAACGCCAAGAGATGATAATGAAAATGAGCCGTAAGGAGTTTACACGTCTTTACCGGCTGAAGGCCCAGCAGTTGCATCCGGATAAAGGCGGAGATAACAATACATTTATCAATTTAACCAACGCCTATCATGCCTTGTTGGAAACAAAGAAATAAGATGACCGTTCACAGGTTCAGGGTTCAACGTTCAGGGTTAAGGACAAAACAGGCATTCTAGACCCGAAATTCTCGTTGAAAATACAGATATTCCCAAATAGTTGCCAATTTGGCTCCAAATTCTGGATTAGGCCTGATAAAGTTGAGGCTTTTCTCATAAATGCGCTTCCTAAATGCAGTCGAGGGATGAGAATGCAACCCCTGGCCCAGACCTGGCATGCCAAGATGTGGTGGTGGAAACCCGATTCCATATAATGTGAAAGCGTTTCAGAGATACATCCCGTCGCACCAGGGCGGGCTTGAACCCCTGAACCTTTGAACCCGTGAACGCCTGCGAGTTAAGATCTAAAATGCGAATTAATCTGCGGTTACCTGTATTCTTGCTCTTGCCGATTCTTTTTTTTACCGGCTGTGCTGCCATCGGCCTGAATCGGCAGGTTGCCAATTTCCAGCGACCGCCTGAATACGTGAGGTTTTTCGCATTGCTCGATCGCACGATAGCGGAGGCCGGTGTGCAGGATGGATCCGTTTTTACAGTTTCAGGCTTTCCCTATCTGCGTACCAATCGGTTTTTAACCGGATTAAAAAATGATTTGAATACGGATGCAGGTAAAAATGAGTGGGTTGACCGGCTTCAGCAACTGGATCTTGAGGCACGGCAAAAAGAAATTCACAATCTGCCAGCCGCTGCCCTTAAAGATCTGGCCCGCGAGTTGGGGGAGCCGACCGGGCGGAAAATGCTGCAGGCACAAGCCGCTTTTTATTCCGAAAAGATGTTAATCCACGATGAGCGCCGGCCGGATTTTTATGAGGTCTTGCTAGAAGCGGTCACCGATCCGAGCGAGTATTCGACCACTATGCGGGTTTTCGGGATCTATCCGTTGACATCGATTCCGGTGGCCACGGTAACCCGCAGTGTGCAGGAAAAGTTCAGAAAGTGGCACCATACCCCGCCCAATCGACTCGAGACTCTGGGCGAGCTGACAACTTACCTGCCCTCCTGGAACACGGAGTATTCAGAGAAAACGGTCCGCCTTGTGTTAAATCGGTCAAGGCAAAATGAACTCCACATTCCGCAGCCTTCTAGTGCGGATCAGAAAACTTTGCTCGCAATGTTTGCACCCGTATTAAATCAGGATGTCGCTGCTTCTTATGACCATATCGGTGAAGTCGTATGGCAGGATAATAAAGTGGGCATCAACCCTGCGAAACCGACGGTCTATTATTATTTTTCTCATGCACGGCTTAAGGGTGCGCCGGTTTTACAGCTTAATTATGTATTCTGGTATTCGGCCAGAAACGGTCCGAAATCGCCGTGGATTGAAAGAGGTCCCATTGATGGAATAACCGTAAGGGTTTCCCTTGATTATGACGGCCGCCCCTTTATGGTGGATATAATGAACAACTGCGGCTGCTATCATTTTTTTGTGCCTCATCATAAAAAGATTGGAAAGATGATTCCAACACCCTTTGGGATCGATGCTTTTGTGCCCCGTCGATTGCCGCAATCTTACCCGCAAAAACGTTTACAGCTTAGAATCATATCCGGCTGGCACCAGGTGGCTCATATAGATGAGGAAATGAATGCAGCCAGGTCCTTGTCATACCAGCTGGCTGCCTACGAACAGCTTGAAAAGCTGCCTCATGGTGGTGAATCTTTTGAGAGCATTTTTAATTCAGCAGGAATCGGCAAGGGTTCCGAACGGATCGAACCGCTTATATTTTTTCCTATGGGCATTGTTGACATCGGCAGTATGCGTCAGCGCGGTCACCATGCCGTCAAGCTGGTAGGTCGTGAACATTTTGATGATCCTGATTTGTTTGACCGCAACTTTGAAATTGATTAAGATTACTGGAACTATTTATGGATACGATCATGGAAAAAAAACAGGTATTCGATTTTGATTCTCCCGTAGAACGGCGCGCTACGGCCAGTCTGAAATGGGACAAATACAAGAATCGGGATGTCATTCCCCTGTGGGTTGCCGACATGGACTTTCAAGCCCCCCCCGCCGTCATCAAAGCTTTGCAGCAACGGGCTGCCTACGGGGTATTCGGTTATACCATTGCCCCGCAGGAGTTAAACGAAGTCGTCGTTGTCATGCTTAAAAATCTCTATGGCTGGGAGATCGAATCCGAATGGCTGGTATGGTTGCCGGGACTGGTTACCGGCCTCAATGTGGTTTGCCGTGCTTTAGGTGAGGAAGGAGATGACGTCATGACGACGGTGCCGGTCTATCCGCCGTTTCTAGCTGCCCCCAAGCATTTCCGCCGCAATTTAATAAAAGTACCTCTGATCGAAAAAAACAACCGATGGCAATTCGATTTTGATCGACTTGAACAATCGATAACTGCCAATACCCGTGTTTTCCTTCTCTGCAATCCTCATAACCCGGTGGGACGCGTTTATACCAGGAATGAATTGGAAACCCTCGCCGCCATCTGTAAAAAACACGATATTGTGATATGCTCCGATGAGATCCATTGCGGATTGATTCTGGACAAGGACAAGCCCCATATCCCGACGGCCTCACTGGATCCGGAAACGGCTAAACGCACAATTACGCTGATGGCGGCCAGCAAGACCTTCAATCTCCCCGGTTTGGGATGTGCATTCGCCGTGATTGATGAAAAGAACCTGCGGCGGAAAATTAAAGAAGCTATGGCCGGAATTGTACCGATGGTCAACGCGCTGGGCTATACAGCCTCAAGGGTGGCTTTTGAAGACTGCAGCGACTGGCATGAAGCTTTGCTCGATTATCTGAGGGGCAATCGAGATACCGTTCAGGTAGCCATCAACCGAATGCCATATCTTTCAATGGCTCCCGTGGAGGCCACGTATCTTGCCTGGATTGATATGCGGGCTGCCGAGATTAAACATCCGACAGCCTTTTTCGAAGATGCAGGGGTGGGTCTTCAAAATGGGATTGAGTTTGATGGTCCCGGTTTTGTGCGGCTGAATTTTGGATGCCCCCGAAGTTTGCTGGAGAAAGCCTTACAAAGAATGGCAGCGGCGATGGAAGATCGTTTCATGTAAATCGGTTGTAACCTTCGAGCCCCTTGCCCAGGCCTGGCATGTCAAGATAAGGTATCACCGGATAAATTCGTTGCCGCAATGAAAACAGGCTTCGTTACTGCTTGTATCCGATGGTTCGCAGCAAATCTTTGCGGGCATTCATATCTTTCTCGGTTTCGATTCCCTTGGAGGAAAAGCCGTCAATGACGCCGAGAATGCCCCGCCCCTGTTTAGTTTCAGCAATAATGACTTCCACGGGATTGGCGGTAGCACAAAAAATGCGACACACCTCCGGAACGTTTTTGATCGCATTTAAGACATTTACGGGATACATATCTTTCATGAAAATAATAAAACTGTGACCGGCTGAAAGTGCGCAGGCATTTTTTTGGGCCAGTTCGAGCATTTCTGCGTCGGTGCCGGTATGCCGGACGAGACAGACATCTGAAGCTTCACAGAAAGCCAGTCCGAATTTTGCCATGGGAACCGTTGAGACCATGGCTTCATAGATATCTTCCACAGTTTTAATGAAATGTGATTGGCCTAAAATTAGGTTTAAGTTGTCCGGATTTTCGATTTTGACTGTTTTAATTTCCATTTGATCCTCCGCTTCACCTTTTGAGCTGCCGTTTATCCGGAATTTTACGCTGTCCGGCCCGGCAAATACAAAAAGAAAAAATTACTTGCAGAAAAAAAAGCTTGACCTGCGATAAGCAGCCTGATAAGGCCTACCATCTTAGTAGTAAATATAACGCCGATATCCACGAGCGCGAAATGAAAAGCGTTCCTGCAGGCATGGAATTCTATCGTTAGCCTGGGCCGTATTCTGAATCTGTGTGAGTAAATGTAGCCTCTCACTGCTGCGGCTCAGGCTTTTTTTATCCGCCAATGGAACTCATCTGGCCGCAGACGCCGGATGGATTCTGAATCGCCAGGTTATGATCGGATGGCTTGTGGCGCACTGCTCTAAAAAATACTTCCGCCAATTGTTCGTCTGTACCCCCGGATCTCATAATACCTCTGACATCCTCATGATGATCGGATAAGAGGCATGGTCTGAGTTGGCCGCGTGCGGTTAATCTGAGCCGATTGCATCTGTCGCAGAAGTGATGACTCAATGCGTGGATAAAACCGATTTCTCCAGCAGCTCCCTCAAAATGATATCGCTGGGCAGGACCATCATTCATTGTCTTGGCAACAGGGATAAGCTTACCCAGAACACTGATGCGCTTTTTAATTTCAGGAGCCAGCAGGAGAGGAGCGTTGCCGATTTGAGATTCGCCGATGGGCATGTATTCAATAAAGCGAATGTGCAGCGGATAATCAAATGACAAGTGCGCCATGTCGGCCAGTTCATCATCATTAATTCCGTTCAAGGCAACGATATTCAGCTTTATGGGATGAAATCCCAATGATAGAGCCATTTCGATGCCTTGCCAAACCTGATCAAAAAGATCAAAACCAGTTATGCGCTCAAATTTTTTTGGGTTGAGCGTATCCAGACTGATGTTTATTCGTTTGATGCCGGCGGTTTTAATCTTATTCAGGTTGTCTTTCAAAGTAACGCCGTTGGTGGTAAGAGACAGATCCACCAGGCCGTCAAGCCCGCTTAAATCGGTCAAAAAACCATACACCCCTTTTCTCACCAAAGGTTCTCCGCCGGTCACCCGGATTTTTGAGATCCCCAGTCTTACGCCGATTCGCACCAATCGTAGAATTTCTTCATAGGTCAGGATTTCATCGTGTGAAAGCCGTGGAATTAAATGACGGGGAACGCAATAGATGCATTTCAGGTTACACCGGTCGGTGATAGATATGCGCAGGTAATTCAAATGACGATTGTAAGGGTCGATCAGTTTCAAATCAGCCATTTTTTTAGAGATCCTATTCGAAAAAGATCTGATTACAGCAATCAGTTTACAGTCGGTTTAAATTTTTCGCAATACTCCGGTATTTCAAGCATGGGCGGCCTTTCGAGACCCACAATTTTTAACATATCCGGCTGGTACTGGTTCTCGACCAGATTGTACTGGATGATTTCATCAAAAAGATTGCTTTTTAATTCTACTAAACCCGATCTTTTCTGACGATTGATAAAGGTT